>DASRCD010000334.1:0-4003 GCA_035653315.1 Candidatus Angelobacter sp. | reverse complement strand
GGCCCAAAGCTTTCACCGCGCGACCAGAAGATAGCTTCCATGGCCATGGTTGTAAGCTCGCTGGTGCTGGCTGGCGTGTATCTGGTGCTCACAAAAATCTATCGTTCAGCTCCGGCCGTACAAGCGCTGGGTTATGGTTCTGCTCCAATGATCTGGTTTGTTTATGAGCAAACGGCATACCTGCGGAAACGGCCATTGTTCACGCAGATATTAGTGGCTGCCGCAGGAGTTGGCGGACTCTATCTTTTTATGTTTGGCACATGCGTGCTGGCCAGCAAATTGTGACTGTTGGCAAAAAGTAGCGTCAATTCACAGTTAGTGAAGCTAAGTTTCATACGAATCAATAAGGCATGTATGCAGCCACAGGCGCTCTTTCTATGCACTTTATCTTCTATAAGGTTTTCGATGTTCATTTATGGTCCACGTTACCGCCCCACGGGCCAGAGCGACCGCTTACGCGCACTACGGTGAAGTACAGTACCCGCGGCTCCCATTGTGAATCCACGGCCTGTGGCAAGCCGATCACGCGCAGATCGAGCGCGCAATTGGTAACGTGCAAGAATTTGCCATCATTGCGGAATGGCAAGCTCGCCGGGAAAAGCAAACCATGAGGTAGTCCATTGCGATCTACACATGAAGTCGCAAAGGGCCGGCAATTTATCAGTGGGATTATGGTTAATGACTTTATTTGCTCCAAAGAATCGTCACCGTTCCAGGCGCTTTACTGGATTCAACGTTATTTGTGACCACAATGTCGTCTTTGCCGTCGCCATTCAGGTCAGCCACGGCCAGGCCTGACCAGCCGGTCTGGATCTCTACAGGTTCAACGCGGAAGGAATTGTCTTTTGCCCCGAAGAAGAGCAAGAGCTTGTTGTTTTCCGCGCATAAGACAACAATGTCGCGGAAGCCGTCACCGTTCAAGTCGCCCATGGCTACGCGGTCCGGACCGCGGCATCCGGTTAGAGGCAGCGGCGAACCGTTCATTTTAGTAAAGCCTCCCCTGCCGTCGCCCAGCAGAATGGTTACGCCAACTTGCCCTGGATCTTTCACATCGGGCTCATAGGGCAAGATCACAAGATCAGCTTTGCCATCATGGTTCATATCGTCCACCGCCACCGCCCACGGCGCGGAGCCGGCGGCAAACGGCGAGTCAGGTGCGTCATGCAATTGGCCGTGACCATCGCCTAATAGAATGGAAACCGTATTGTCATCCAGATTGGTGGTGACAACGTCTGCCTTGCCGTCCTGATTGAAATCCGCCGAGCGCAGGCGCTCATAAGGACGTTTTCCCGTGGCAAAGGCGCGGCCGGGAAGAATAAGATTTCCTGCGCCATCGCCCAGGAACATCAAGATCTGATTGTTGCCCCAACTTTCTGTGATCACGTCTGGTTTTCCGTCCCCGTTGAAATCTGCCACGGCAACGCCATGCACGTGAGGACGAGAATGCGTGTCAAAGGGGGAATGGGCAGAAGGTTTGAATCCGCCTTTGCCATCCCCCAGAAGTACGGTAATTAGTGGGGTTTCAGTGTTAGCGATAATCAGGTCAGGATTACCGTCATGGTTCATGTCTGCCACGGCAATATCATTCGGGGCTTTGCCGCAAGGGAAGGGCGAGCCGGGTGCAGCGGTAAAGTGGCCTTTGCCATCGCCTAAAAAAATGCTGATGGTTTCATCAGCAGTGTTCGCAATGATGAGGTCCGGTTTGCCATCGTGATTTACATCAGCAATCGCAACTGAGACGGGTGCTTTGCCAACGGGAATTACCGTTTGATCAAAATGTTGCGCAGGCGCAGCGCGGTAGTAATTCATTGCAAACAAAACAGCAGCAAGCATGAATGCGCTTGCTGCTGTTGATCGTAGGATAAGAAGAGGCTTCATGGCTGCGGTCCCATGATACTCCGCAACATTAGTTGCGGCCGCTATTACTGCCTAGTGGGTTAAAGCGCGCGCGCATACGTGAAACGGTAAAGTGCCGTACCTGCCCTGCCCATTGTGAATCCACTGCCTGGGGCAAGTTGATCACGCGCAGATCCAGCGCAAGATTGGTGATGTACAGGAATTTACCATCATTACTGAATGATAAGCTCGCAGGGAAAAGCAAACCGTGCGGCAGGCCGTTGCGGTCCACGCCGTTGAAGTCACCCAGGCGCGCCAGCAATTTACCAGTGGGACTGACTACTACAATCTCATCATTCTGGTTTGCGCAAACCCACAGATTGTCATCGCGATCAATCGTCAGACCGTCTGCGCCGTTGATGCTGTTTACAAAGATCACCGGCTTGCCCGGAGCGCCATTGCTCACGGGAATCTGCACGACCGTGTCATTGCCGGTATTCGCCACGAACAACGCTGTTTCCGCGTGGTTGAACTCCAGTCCATTCGCGCCGAAAGGCGGAACGCCGGTTGTGGTCAGCAGAGGATCAGTGACCCATGCCGTGGCTGCGCCGCCCGCAGGGCCGGTCTTCCAAATAACGCCCTGGAAAGAATCCGACACATAAACGTTTCCTGCTTTATCAAATGTGATTCCATTCAGTCCGGAAGCTCCGGGAGCGCCTCCAACTGTCATGAAGACTGAGGACGCGCCCGAGTGCGGATCAACGCTGAGCACCTGACCTGCCCCAAAGTCGATGACTAGCAGTTCTCCTGTGTGCGGATGAAACGCAATGCCAAGTAGATGCGGGCTGGAATTGGCCACGCTTACCTGCCGCAGCAGATGTCCTTCAGGATTGAAAACGTAAAGCTGGCCCACGCCCGCGACCGCCCCATTCTGGTTAAAGCCAAATGTGGCGACATAAATATTGTTGTCAGGACCAACGGTTAAACCTTCCGGGCCGCTGGCACCCTGCGGCAGCGTGGCAAACAGCTCCGCAGCCTCACGATTGTTCTGGTTAGAGAAACCCTGTTCGGCCCGCGCTCCCACGGCAATGAACAGAGCGAGCATGCTAAGCAACAGAACGTTGCTTCTTTTTGCTATCAGTAGATTCATGCGCTTTCCTTTGGGTAACCGGTCCAGCCTGCCAGGGACCGGGAGTAAATGAGTCCGGTTCAGGATTGTAGTGCATTTGGATGCAATGGAACGACGCAAGGGAGTCTTTTGATGAACGTTGGCGCGGTTCAAGACATCACCAAAAATGCCCTTTCCAGCACAAAGCGCATTGCGCCGAATCATTAATCCTTCTTCGCTACGCTCAAATCTTCGTAACTCTTAGCTTCTGCATTCAGCGCACCGGCTTCAGGAGCATTGGGCTGTATTGCCAGAAATTCCCGGATCTCCCGCGCTGCTCCGGCGTAGTCCTGCTTGTGTGAGTACACATGGCTTAACAGCAGGCACACGTCAGGATGCTCATGCTGTGTGTCCATGGCCTTGAACTTTTTTGCGCTTTCTTCTGCTGCATCGAACTTTTGCAGGTTGTAGTTTGCGGCGGCATTGAAAAAATAAGCCAGTGGGAAGGCAAAAGCATTCATCCTGACCACCTGCTCGGTCAGCGGAATCGCCTCATCATACTTTTTTTCCTGCATTGCAATCACCGCAAGCCCATATTGCGGATTCACAAACTGCGGGTCTGCGGACAAAGCATGGGTGTAGTCCTCACGCGCTGCGGCAAACTCTTCATGTTGCCGGTGGATGTCACCCAGCAAAGTCCATGCGGCGGCAAATTGCGGATAAATTTTTACCGCCTTGCTCAGCTCTTTTTCCGCCTCGGCAGGCTTTTCTTGTTTCAACTTCTGTGCCTTTTCATAGGCGCGCATGGCGTCTTTAGGCGCGGACATGCTGGTAACGCTTACCGTTGTTCCCGGAGCGTTCCCCAGGCGCTTAAGGAAGATGGTGCCCACATCAAATTGCCATGTATCTCCCGTGCTTCTCAGCATGGCAACGCTGGATTGGTAACCAGCCAGCACCGCGCGAAACTCGCAGCCGCTGAGTTCAAGCCGGCTATTGCTTTCATTGGAAGTTCCGGTACGCGACCCTGAATTGGGCGTCAACCGCGAATCGTTTTCGCTG
>DASRCD010000333.1:0-5925 GCA_035653315.1 Candidatus Angelobacter sp. | reverse complement strand
GCCCTGAGCATTGTGGGCTGAGGTAAAGGTCAAAGCCACGAGCTAAAAGCCGAAGATCAGAAATCGAGAAAAACATGGATGCCGAGAAACTGAGAAACCTGACTGACGCCGAGCTGCAACACCAGCAGCGCGACCTGAATGACCAGCTCTTCCGACTGAAGTTCCAGCTCAAGATGGGACAGACGGAGAGCATTACAAAAATCCGTGGTTTGCGGAAAGACGTGGCGCGCATTCATACCGTGATGCGGGAGAAGGAACTGGGTATCGTAGCGCCGGGCAACGGCCAGTCCACGGCAGCGGCAGGCGAGACATCTGCCGCAGAAGCAGCGCCGAAGAAAAAGGCCGCCGCCGGAACAAAGAGCAAGACGAGCAAGAAGGCTGCCAGCAAAAAGACGACCGCCAAAACAGCCAAGAAGAAGACTACCGCAACCGCCAAGAAGAGGAAGAAGTAAATGGCAGAGACAGCAACCGCACAGCACGTAAGCAATCGCAGCACAAAGATTGGCGAAGTGGTTTCCACCAAGATGAACAAGACCATTGTGGTGCAGACCATCATGAAGAAGTCGCATCCGTTGTATCGCCGCGTGGTGGCCAAGGCCAAGAAGTTTTACGCGCATGATGAGAACAACGTGGCGCACGTGGGCGATTTTGTGGAGATCGAGGAGACGCGCCCCCTGTCAAAGCTGAAGCGCTGGCGGCTGAAGAACGTGATTCAGAAAGCCAAACTGGTAGGCGGGGAAACTGTTGGCAGCAATCAGTAGTCAGCACTCAGCATTCGGCCAGCCAGCGGCCCTGGCGAAAGGCCAGGGGCTAAGAGCTTAACCCGCGACGAAGTATTCGCGAGAATCAGGAAAGCAGCGTAAAAGCTGCTGGGTACACGGAGACAAATTATGGCAGTCATGATGAGAAGCATTCTCGATGTGGCCGACAACAGCGGAGCGCGCCGGCTGCAGATGATTCTGCCGCTGGGCGGGCACACGGGATTGAATGCCAGCCTGGGCGATGTGGTAACCGCCGCAGTCAAGGAAGCAGCGCCGGACGGCACTGCGAAAAAGGGCAGCGTGGTGAAGTGCGTGATCGTTCGCCAGCGCAAGGAGCATCGCCGCCGGGACGGGACCTATATCCGCTTTGACCAGAATGCCGCGGTGCTGATCAATGATGCCGGCGAGCCTGTGGGCACGCGCGTGTTCGGTCCAGTGGCCCGCGAACTCAGAGAAAAGAAGTTTTTGAAAATTGTTTCTCTTGCGCCTGAAGTACTGTAAGAGAACAGCAGCCCGTAGCTCTTAGCCTCTGGTAAGTAATGAATTGGGCGAGAGCAATGTGAACCTGAAAGACCAACGGCTGAAACTAAGAAATTGAAGGTTGAAGATGCATACAAGAGTCGAAATCAAGCGCAATGACACGGTGAAGGTGATCGCCGGCGACGACCATGGCAAGCAGGGCCGCGTGCTACGGGTATTTCCCGGTACCGGCAAGGTACTGGTGGAGCACGTGAACATGGTGAAGAAGAGCGTGCGTCCGAATCCGCAGCGGAACATCAAAGGCGGAATCGCGGAGCAGGAATCGCCTATCTCCATCTCAAATGTGATGGTGGTTTGCCCCAGTTGCGGGCCGTCGCGCATTGGACACAAGGTGAACGGCAGCAGCCGCGTGCGGGTTTGCCGCCGCTGCGAATCGCCGCTGGATAAATAGAAGGCGGTACTTAGTAATCGGTAATTAGTATTTGGCTGGTTTAGACGACCGAGGCAGCACTGGTGAAACGAAGCAGTTTGGGAGCTTACGGCCAAGTACCAAGTACTAAATACTGAGCCACAAAATTGATGACCCTACGAACCGGTAATCACTCCGAAACCGTGGGAGAAGGAACAGAAGAAGCAAATGGCGACAACGAAAGTATCGACAAGGCTGAAAGATAAATTCGATAAAGAGATTGCTCCGGCGCTGGCCAAAGAGCTGGGCATGAGCAATCCCATGGCGATCCCGCGGCTACATAAAGTTGTGGTGAACATGGGCGTGGGCGAGGCGACACAGAACACCAAGATGCTGGACCCGCTGGTGCGCGATCTGGGCGAGATCACCGGACAGAAGCCGGTCGTAACCAAGGCCAAGAAGTCGATTGCGGCTTTCAAAGTCCGCGAAGGCATGGCCATTGGCGCCATGGTAACCCTGCGCGGACCACGCATGTATGAATTCCTCGACCGCTTGATCAACATTGCATTGCCGCGCGTGCGCGACTTCCGCGGGGTCTCAGGCAAATCGTTTGACGGCCGTGGCAATTACACGCTTGGCCTGCGCGATCAGTTGATCTTCCCGGAAATTGATTACGCCAAGGTTGACAAGCTGAAGGGCATGAACGTGACTATTGTGACCACGGCGCGTGACGACAACCAGGCGCGGGCCTTGCTGAAGCATCTGGGGATGCCGTTCAGGCAATAACAGCTAGCAATTAGCCACTGGCAATTTGCTTTTGGCTTTAGAAGATGCAGCGATATTCGCGAAATAAAGATTTTGGAGTAATACAGGCTAATAGCTAAAAGCTATAGGCCCGAAGCGATGGCCGAGAGGCCGAGCGAAGGAAAAAATGGCAACAACAGCAAAGATCGCCAAGACAAATAAGAAACCCAAGTTCTCCACCCAGCACCGGAACCGTTGTTCCATCTGTGGACGGCCGCGCGCTTATCTGCGCAAGTTCGGCCTCTGCCGTTTGTGCTTCCGCGGACTGGCGCTGAAGGGTGAAGTGCCGGGAGTTTCGAAATCGAGTTGGTAAGAAGCAAATAGCAACTGGCAATTAGCCAGTTGTCTTAGGGGCTGGCAAAGACGCCGGCTTCCGCGAAACAAGAGCTAACGGCTAGCTGCTAATCACTAGCTGCTCAGTAGTACGTCACGGCAGGTTTCCCGGCACGCTGGGACAAACGGGTGATGATAAGAGGAGATAAACGAAGATGAGTTTGACCGATCCGGTCGCAGATTTGCTGGCGCGTATTCGCAACGCGATCCATGCGCGTCACCAGAAGCTCGATGTTCCCGCTTCCAAGCTGAAGCTGGAAATTGCGCGCATTCTGAAAGAAGAAGGCTATATCGCCAATTTTAAGGCGACAGAGGAAGAGGGCAGAAAGGTTCTGCGCATTTACCTGAAATATGGCCAGGACAACAATGCCGCCATCGCCAATCTTCAGCGTGTTTCGCGGCCGGGTTGCCGCGTGTACGTGGGCCGCAATGATATTCCACGCGTTCTCGGTGGGCTGGGGATCAACATCCTGACCACGCCCAAGGGCGTGATGACGGGACGCCAGGCGCGCAAGGAAGGCCTGGGCGGCGAGATTTTGTGTGAAGTGTGGTAGGCCGCTTCGCGGCAGCTCTTGGCTATTAGCTATTGGCTCTTAGCTTTGTGATCTGGCGCACGCGTTCCAGTAGCCACCTGAGTCAGATTGGCGTAGTAGAGAGTTTGAACAAAGATCTTTGATCGAAAGAAATTTCGATTGCAGTATCGAGAAGAGCTAAAGGCCAAAAGCTAAGAGCTAAAAGCCAAATAGCTAACAAGTTGTGGAACTCGAAGCAGCAATGATTCGAGGGACTCACTAAAGGATTAAAAGATATGTCTCGTATCGGAAAAAAACCGATTCCGCTCCCGCAGGGAGTGAAGTTTGAAGTAAAGGGCAATACCGTTGTTGTGAATGGCCCCAAGGGCCAGGTGCAAACGCACCTTCCCTCCGGCGTGCAACTGAAGCAGGCGGATGGAGCCATTCAGGTGACCCGGCAGGACGACCACCATGCCGCCGTGCATGGGTTGGCGCGGGCGCTTGTGAACAATGCTGTAGAAGGCGTGACCAAGGGCTGGAACCGTGAGCTGGAAATTGTGGGCATCGGTTATCGCGCTGAGCTAAAGGGCAAGAACACGGTTGTGTTCACGCTGGGCTATTCGCACCCAATTGAATTTCCGCTGCCTGCCGGAATTACCGTGGCGGTTGATCCCAAGCAGACACGCCTGACCGTGAGCGGTATTGATCGCCAGAAAGTCGGCCAGGTTGCCGCGGACATGCGGAGCCTGCGAAAGCCGGACCCGTATAAGCAGAAGGGTGTCCGGTTTGTGGGCGAGAGATTGAAGAAGAAGGTCGGCAAGACGGGAGCCAAGTAATCGCCGTGATCGCGCGTGATCGGTTGATCGCCGTGATCGGGTTGGGCGATATAGCTCGAACAGCACAGGTAATTGCGATGATAGTGAATCGGTAATCGAACACCTGATGAACCGATCACCGGATTTGCTGACAGATGAAGATAGATTTTTGATCGTGGAGCCGGAAAGGCCTACGAAGCAAAGGCAGAGAAAAAATGATTCCAGATAGTTCGAAAGACAAAGTCCGCAGGCGGGTGCATCAGCGTTTGCGCAACCGGCTTTCCGGTTCGGCGGAGCGTCCGCGGCTGAACGTGTACCGTTCGCTGAACCATATTTATGTTCAGCTTATTGATGATACTTCCGGCAAAACGCTGGCTTCGGCCAGCACCAGCGGAAAGAAGTCCGGGAAAAAGACCGGCGGCAACGTGGCCAGCGCGAAAGAGATCGGCAAGGCGATCGCGCAGCGGGCGCAGGAAAAAGGAATCAAAAAAGTGGTATTTGACCGTGGCGGATATCTCTATCACGGGCGCATCAAGGCGCTGGCGGAAGCTGCGCGTGAAGCAGGTCTGGAGTTCTAAATAAATGGCAGGATCCATAAAAAGAAAGCTCGATGCCGGCAACTACCAGTTGAAAGACCAGGTGGTGGCCATCAACCGCGTGACCAAGGTGGTCAAGGGCGGTAAAAACATGTCATTCGCGGCGCTGGTGGTTGTGGGCGATCCCGGCGCAGGAGTGGTCGGATACGGTTCCGGCAAAGCCAAGGAAGTTCCGCAGGCCATCCGCAAGGGAATTGAGTCAGCCAAGAAAAACCTGGTGAAGGTGAACTTGAGCAAGACCTCAATTCCGCATGCCGTGCTGGGGACATTTGGCTCAGGCCGCGTGCTGTTGAAGCCGGCCCCGGAAGGAACGGGCGTGATCGCCGGTGGCGCGGTGCGCGCGGTCATGACTTCAGTGGGCGTGCAGAATGTGTTGACGAAATCGATTGGCACCGCCAACCCGCATAACGTGATCAAGGCAACGTTCGACGCGCTTAACAAATTGCGCGACCGCCAGGATGTGGCGTCATTGCGGGGCAAGGCGCTGCAGGAGTTGTGAGAACCAGTATTTAGTACTTAGTACTTGGTATTTAGCTTTGCCTGCAAGACTGAAGCAGTTTGGATTAGGGAAAGCAGGATCAGCTTTGGTCAAGAACTTGCGACCAAGAGCTTCGGCGAGGAGCTTCCGGCAAATGCTGAAGATCAAGTACCTATAACTGGCGGCAAAGAGCGCACGCAGGATTTTTAAGGAAGAAACATGACGGCAGCAAAAAAGACCATTCAATTGAAGTATGTACGTTCCAAGATCTGCACGCCGGTAAAGCACAAGCTGGTGGTAAAAGGGCTGGGCTTTACGCGGCTGAACCAGGTGATCGAGCGCGAAGATACTCCTTCGATCCGCGGGATGGTGGCGAAGGTTCCGCATCTGGTGGAGATACTGGAAAAGTAAGATCAATTGCCAATATTGCCAAAATTGGTGATTGCCAAATTTGTAAGAGAAACCGCAGGAATTTCGGCGGTCTTTGACGATCATGGCAGTTCTGGCAAGCCGGGCCACTAACAGGGAAACCGAGTAATCATTGTTGTAACAAACAGGCGATGATTGCGTATCAATAAAGGAATTCAAGTGCCAACGAACTTATCGAACTTACGGCCTCCCAAGGGCGCCACGTCGAACAAAAAGCGCGTGGGCCGGGGCATGGGCAGCGGCATGGGTAAGACCTCAACCCGCGGCCACAAAGGACAGCGTTCCCGCTCAGGTTCGCGCATGATGCG
>DASRCD010000332.1:0-4149 GCA_035653315.1 Candidatus Angelobacter sp. | reverse complement strand
GTCTGGTCGCGAATCAGCAGGACGCGCTGGCGCAAGCCAGCCACGGCATGCTGGAGATTTTCAATACCATCCACCACGATTGCGCCGGAAGCTCCGCCCTGCACGGCTGCTTCTGCAATGCCGTGAATATGCGGGTGATACCAGTAGAGTCCGGAGGGCTCATCGGTTGGGAATGCAAGATTGTATTGAAAGCTCTGGCCGGAATTGATCACTGTGTGAATAACTTCATCCTGATGGCACACCGGCGAGGTGTTGGTGCCATGGTAATGAATGTTCATGGAAGTAGCGGTCATAATGGAATCGCCGCATTGGTCTTGCGATGACATTGCCATGGTCATTCCACCGGAAGCTGGAACGTTATTGGTTACATTTACGATCAAATGGTCACCTGGGCGAACATGCAAGGTTGGATTTTCCTTGCCGTCAGGGGTCATGAAGCAAAACAATTGCCGCCCATCGGCATCCGTCCTGGTCTGGTAGGAAAAGTTGACCAGCAACACTCCATTCTGACTGAACAATGCTGGAGGATTGTGGACAACGCTGCCTGCTGCCAAACGCGCACAGGGGTTAGCTACCGGCGCAACTACCTGGGCCTGCGCATTGACTTGTGGCAATGCACAAATAAATAGCCCGGCCAGGAAAGTAAAAAATATCCGTCGACTGCTTTTCATTAAAGTCTCCTTGATTGCCAAGCATCATCGACGCACACTGGTGGGGAGGCATGAACATTGATCAATGTCCGACACCGGCTATCAGCCTAATGATTAGCTTGGATTCAGTTGTTCAACCCCGTTGAGTTCCCGGAGGGGGTTGGTGTGAGTACAAAGTAGCCCCAGAAATATATCTTCGCCACCAGATTAATAAGTTTAATTTTGGCTCTACTATCCCACTCGTGGATGTTCAATGCTTAGAAGGTTTTAAGATTTGACTGTAACTATATAAAAAATAAAAGGTTTGATTCCATTTCAGCAGGTGTGTTTGTAAATCGTTGAACGATGCATTTTGATGGAGTGTTATCGCTTTGCGAGGTCCGGAAAATGCATTAGAAAAATTAAAGCCTTTAATAATCAATCATTTTTGCTCGGAATTTGCATACGTTGTGGGCTGTGGAAGTTTCGAGGCTGGCTCTTCAAACCCTGTTTTTGCCACCAACCGCGCTTAGAAGCGCCATGTGCCGGCTAAATCTTTGAAATCGCCTACTCGAAGCAAAATGAGTTTACTTTCAACAGGCCGCGAACGGAATTGCACAGAAAGATGGCATCGGCATTTTGTAAATCCGCAATAGTGAGGATTTTTTCTTCTGCTTGCGGAAGAGTTTCCAGCAAATGTCTGCGGAAGATTCCGGGAAGCACCCCACTGGCGAGAGGGGGCGTGTACAGCCTGCCGGATTGTTCAATAAAGAGATTGGTGATCGCGCCTTCAGTTAAATGGCCTTGTTCGTTCATGAACAGGACTTCGTCAAACCCAAGCGACTGGGCTTTGGCGTATTCGCTGTTATAGAGCTCCCGCCGGGTGGTCTTATGGCGGAGAAAAACATCTCTTGAAGAGGCACGCTGGCTGGCTATTTTAATTTTCCCCATCCACTCTCCGGAGAGCATCTCTGCGCTTTCGATCGTTGTCTGGCCATCTACGTTGAGCAACAACCGAACTTTATAGCGCTTACTGTTGTGGAGTGAAGCAGCCAGCTTTCTTAATTGCGACAAGATGAGATCATGATCAAAGGCAAAATTGAAATAAGCAGCAGATGATGCAAGACGCTCCAGATGCAACTGGAGCAGGAAGAAATCTTTGTCCCAAAGCATGGTTTCAATGAGCTGAAAATCCAGCGGCTGCCTGGCAAGGAATGAAGCTTTAAGCAGGCATTCTTTGTATTCGTCTTTGGGGACGGAATCGGCGACAATGCCGCCGCCAACACCCAGATGCGCGCTGCCATCTTTCACCACCACGGTTCGAATGGCTACATTGAAAACACAGTCGCCTTCAGGAGAAGCAAAACCAATCGCGCCGGTGTAAAGGCCGCGCGGCGCCTGCTCCAACTCCCGGATAATCTGCATGGTTCGAATCTTGGGCGCACCAGTCACAGACCCGCTGGGAAACATGCTTTGGAAAATTTGATAGTAGTTGAGATTCGGTTTCAGCATACCGGAGATCGTGGAGGTCATTTGCAGCAAAGTTTCATATTTCTCGACTGAAAAAAGGTCTTCCACCTGAATGCTGCCTGTCTTGCAAATGCGGCCAAGATCATTGCGCAGCAGGTCCACAATCATTACATGCTCGCTGCGGTTCTTTTCGTCCTGCTGGAGCCGCAACGCCATCTGTGCATCTTCAAGGAGATCCAGGCCGCGAGGCATGGTGCCCTTCATCGGGCGAGTGACAATCTTCCGGCCGTCGCTTCCCTTTTCAATCCTGAAGAAGAGTTCCGGCGATAGCGAAAGGATGCAATGCCCGGCAACATTCATCAGCGCGCTATACGCGACCGATTGCTGCCGGGAAAGCTGCTCAAAAAGCGCTGCCGGAGAAATTGGGGCAGGAAAAATAACTTTGTCCGTGAAATTGACCTGGTAAGTATCACCTGCGGCGATGCAGGCCTTAATTTTTTCCAGCCTGTCACGGTATTCATCTTCTGCCATAGTGAGTTGGGGCAGGCATGGAACAATGGTTTGTTCTGGAAATTCCTTTTCCGCCAAAGGCTTGGGGGCTGGCCCAACAAAGCATCCGTGGGCGTGATCGAAGATAAAAGGGCGGCTGTAAACGCCCAGCCACACAAGGGGTAAACCATCAGATTTCGCTTGTTTGGGAAGCTGGGCAATGTTTTCAAAATGCTCTCCCGCTTCATAAGAGAAAAAACCTGCCACATACAAACCCGCTTTGAGCAAGTGTTCCATGCTGGTGAAAGCTTGCGCAACCTCATGCAGTTCATTCGCAACAATCACGCTTTCCGGTCCGGTAAAAAAATAGCTGAATCGGTTCATCGGATCGAAGCGCGATGTTTCCAGAAGAATAGAGCCGGGTGTTTCAGCCGCAAGCTGATGAAGAAACGAGGGCAGGCGTACCCAATGAATGTGGCGGTTTTCCGCTGTGTTCCGCACTACGACTGATTGTGGTGCTGGGCTGGTTGAATGGGATGCTACCGGTTTGCTGAAAGGACTCTGCTCCTCAACGCAGACTGCGTTTTCCAGTTTAGGTTTGTCAGGTAGCAATGTTGCCATTTCCAGATGGTAAGTGGATCATTGTAATGGAGATAAGCAGCAGCTCTGCTGCCATTCTTTGTACCTGAATTAAGAATATTAATTTTTGTCGAAGTCTCTGTTAATATTTCCATGTAAACATGAGCGGGTTGAGCAGCTCACGTTGCCAGGCGAGCAAGACGCATGTTTTTGCAAACTCACAGGTATATTCGCGGTGTCATTCTCGGCTTGATGTTTTTTCTCGCCGGCACCGCTTTTTGCTCGTCTGACTCCTATGATCCAAACCCGTATGATGACATTCCACCGGTGGTCACAGTGGAATACAACTATGTTGTTCCTGGCACAATCAGTATTCGGCTCCCTGGGGCCCAGCAAAGTGAAGGCATGCACTTTGCTTCCCGGAACGTTCAAAGTCAATTTGCACAACCGGTATTGCTGGGGCTGAATGGCCAAAAAATTTCAGTATCATCTCACTTGAACCTTGCTCAAATCGTAATTCCCCTCCGACGCTGATCCCCAGCTTCTTTAAATTCACTGCTGCGTGGAAATAACACTCAAAGTCTATTTGAGCGTCTTTCTGTTTGGCAGTTCCGCGCATGAGCGTTTTTACAGCATCAACCAGCCAAATTTTAAGTTCTTTGCTCGCCTCCAAGGGGCAGCAAAGATAGCCGGAATCGGGCTTCCGGCTACTAAGGGTCGGGCACCGAGCACTGCAGTTAGCTGGGCACCGCGCATCAGCTAAACATCAGGTATCGATGCCCGCCTTTTTTATGCCGGGTAATCTCAACTTGCTTAAGAACTCACCAGTTCATGGGAATCATTTGTTGATTGCCCCCTCAAACTACATAGATTTGGGAGTTTTACCGGCACATAGAAATACATTTCTCACCAATCGGCGGGTAATCCATCTGTATTTTTCATTTTTGAACGCGGATCAAAATTTTTAATGTTTTTTAATCAG
>DASRCD010000331.1:0-2479 GCA_035653315.1 Candidatus Angelobacter sp. | reverse complement strand
CGCATTTCTCACTTTAGTTTGGCACAACCGGAGAAGATTCTGGTAGTGCCTTAAGATCATGGCAGTTAAGGTAAAACCGGAACTTTGCCCAGAAATTCCAGCGTCAGGCGGTTGAATTCGTCCGGCGCTTCTTCAAAAGGTAGATGGCCAACACCCTGGAAAAGTACCCGTTCGCATCCGGGCAGGGACTGCATCAACTTTTCTGAAGAGCGCAGGTCCACCGCGCCGTCCCGCGTTCCCCAGATGAGCAGAGAACGTGCGTGAATGCGCGGAAATGCATCCTGCAGAGCGGACACATCTTTTTCCCAGCTTCGCAGGGTATTCAGAATGTTATGGATCCGTCCCGGCCTGATGAGCCGGCAGGAATATCCCTCTATGGTTTCTTCAGAAACCAATTTTGGGTTGCCATACATGCGGAGTACGGCAGTCCGATGCACCGGCCTGGAGACTGGAAGGATTGTGCGCAGGAAGAGCCCGCCGATTTTGCTGCTGAGAAAGCGAACACGTCTCATACCGAAGTCTGACCATGGATTGACCGGAGCTGCAAGCACCAGGGACCGGACGATTGGACTCAGGGCGGCCAAATGGAACGCTACAGCCCCTCCCCAGGAAGAAGCAACTAAATCCACGGATTGCAATTTGAGGTTTTCAAATAGGCTTATAAGCCGCTGTGCCTGGGCCTGCATGCCGCAGTCCAGGCTGCGCGGCGCGTCACATTCGCCAAATCCGGGAAGGTCAATTGCGTACGTGGTAAATCGCTGGGCAAAGGCAGGAATATTGAACCGCCAGCAGAAGGCTCCTCCCAGCAAACCGTGAATCAGGACCAAGGGAGGTCCGGAGCCAGCCTGGAGAAATTGCAGTTCCTGCCCTGCGATCTGAATCTTGTGCTTCTCAAATTCCATGGAATCTTTATGAATTGTAAAATGAGGAAGAGTCCATATTTGTGAACTGCCGTGCTGCGATGAGTGGCAAGCCAGATTTAGGGAGAGCCCAAAGATGCCGGAGCGATCAGAAGGCTTTGTTGATGACCCGTTCGGCGGGCGTCAGCCTACGAGTCACGAGCGGATGACGGGAGTGCCCTGGGACGCGTCCTACCAGAGCGGCCCTCCACCCTGGGACATTGGACAGCCGCAGCCGGCAATCGTGCGTTTGGCATCCAGAGGCGCATTTGCCGGATCAGTGCTGGATGCGGGCTGCGGAACCGGCGAGAACACTCTTCACATTGCGTCGCTGGGCTTGCCGGTCCTGGGTGTTGACGTGGCTGAAACGGCACTGGCAATGGCCAGAAAGAAGGCTGCCGACCGGAGAATCAAGGCTGAGTTCGCCACGGCGGACGCGTTCCATCTGGAGAAGTTGGGCCGCACTTTTGAGACGGTGCTGGATTGCGGGTTGTTCCATACCTTTAACGGCGATGAGCGACCGGGATATGTAGCGAGTCTGGCATCGGTAACCATGCAGGGTGGAACCCTGTATGTGCTGTGCTTCAGTCCGTTCCATCACGGGAAAACCGCGCGCATCGGGGATCCCGTTGACGGTAATCCTGAAATTGGCCCGCACCCTGTGAGTGAAGAAGAGGTAAGAGCGGCGTTCAATGCCAGCACTGAGTGGAATATTGCCGCCCTAGAACCGGAGCGGATTCAAACCCGATTCCACGATCACGGCGCACTTGCCTGGTTGGTGACGGTCAAACGAATCTAAACTTGGTGAATTTAGCTGGCGAATCTACGTGCTCAGCGAGAATCAACGGATTCAGGAAACCATCGAGTGTTCCTGGTTCGCTATCCTAAAGTCCATATCCTACTGTAAACCCCTCTATTCACGTGATCTATCTTCAAGATTTCAGGACATCAATGGTCTTGAGAGGTGTTTTTCGTCTGATAATCTTTGATTACAAAAATTCACATAGAAATCCCAATTTTGGTAGCTTTTGTTTATGTGCGAGTTTATAATTTCCGTAAATATCAGTAAGTAAAGTATTTAATTCAATCCTGAAGCGTTATTCATGGCATCCGACTTGCTCCAATTAGAGCAGACCCAACCAGCCTATAGCAGAAGGGCAAGTGTGGGTGATTTTGGAACCCAACGGATGCGGAAAGATTCCATAATCCGATTTTCAGCGGTCGCCCTGGCCCTGCTCACAGTGGCCACAGTGGTCTTTGCCGTCATCAACTGGCAGAAGGAAAGTGATTACGTCAAGATTGCCCCAACCGATCAGGTCTGGTGGAAAGAGCAGAATGGTTACCTTGTAGCTGAGGGCGTCACGGCCAACGGTCCGGGGGACAAAGCGGGCATTAAAGTTGGCGACCGGCTGCTGAAGATTGAAGGGCTGCCAAAAGACCGGAACATCCGGAACGTTGCCGAATATCAAAAGCTCATTTATCGCACCGGCGTTTATTCAAAACTAAATTACCTGCTTGACCGCCATGGCGTAAGCATTGAATTGGGGCCGGTCATCCCGGAGCCTGCAGATAATTCCCTG
>DASRCD010000330.1:0-2577 GCA_035653315.1 Candidatus Angelobacter sp. | reverse complement strand
TCTGGTCCATCCTGCCATTAAATTTCCTTCAGTCACGCAGTTCGTCCACGGACGCGGCCCCATTATTAAAGGACCGTTGTTTCCTTTTTTATTTGTGACCATCGCCTGCGGGGCGATCTCAGGATTCCATGCGCTTGTTTCTTCCGGCACCACGCCCAAGATGCTGGACAAGGAAACGGACGCACGTTTTGTAGGCTATGGCGCCATGCTTTGCGAATCTCTGGTTGGAGTGCTGGCGCTGATCGCTGCCTGCTCCATGCATCCGGGAGATTACTTCGCCATCAACACCACCCCTGAAGTTTTCCAGAAGCTCGGTCTTACCACAGTGAACCTCAACATGTTTTCCCAGGAAGTTGGCGAAAAGCTGGCTGGGCGCACCGGTGGGGGCGTTTCACTTGCCATTGGCATGGCGCAGATCTTTAAAGGACTGCCCGGCATGGCGCGGCTCACAGGTTACTGGTATCACTTTGCCATCATGTTTGAGGCGCTTTTCATCCTCACTACCATTGACGCCGGTACGCGCGTGGCCCGTTACGTTTTGCAGGAATTGTTGGGCAAAATTCACAAGCCTTTCGGCAACAGCGCATGGCTGCCGGGAAATCTCATCACCACGTTCGTGGTGGTGCTGGCCTGGGGATACCTTATCTACACCGGCAGCATCGCTACCTTGTGGCCTCTGTTTGGGACTGGCAATCAATTGCTTGCCACCATTGCGCTGGCGGTGACAACCACATTCCTCATCAACATGGAAAAAGCACGATATGCGTGGATCACCGCTGTGCCCATGTGTTTTGTGGGTGTAACGACTGTGACTGCAGGTGTGATGGCGGTCAAGGATATTTTCTGGCCTTTAACAGCCAAGCCCGGGCAGGTTTTTACGGGATATCTGGATTCCATTCTGATGGCGATTTTTATTCTTGGCGTAATTTTGGTGGTGATTGATGCGGTCCGCCGCTGGTATCTGGTGTTGAACGGGGCGCCTGCACCCAAGGAAGCGTTTGGGCCTCCGGTCACGGCCACCGGAGATGTGAAGATGGGCTGCTGCTGAGTTCGATCTAGTCCGGGTTTTGCATGACCGATTGCTCTTTGTCTGCTGATTGATCTTTGGTGCGTAATCCCCGCAGCACCGCTCTGATCCGTGCTGCCTGTGTACTATCTGCGATAAGAATTTGATTTATTCAAACTGCTTTTTGAACTCCGTCATCTGCTGCTTCAGCTCAGCCACTTCTTTTTGCAACACGGCTACCTGCTCTTCCAGGTGCGCCACGCGTTCATTGTCATCGGAGATGCCGCTTGCCGGAGCCGCTTCGGTTGACGGCTCCCAGCTTTCCACGTCTCCTGAAAGCAGGTGCGCGTAGCGGACCTCTTTTGTGCCGGGGCGGCGTCCTAAAGCTTTTACCAACGGGGGCTCGCGGCGCATGAGTTGCTGCAAGCCGGAAAGCACGTCATCCAGATGATCGAACTGATACATGCGCTCTGTGCGGCCGCGCAGTTCGCCCGGAGTTTGCGGGCCGCGCAGCAAAAGCACACAGATCAACGCTGTTTCCTGCCGCGTGAAATTAAATACTTCTTGCAGGCGATGTTCATATTTGGCCACCCGGCCGTCACCGCGCACCAGACCGGCCAGGTTCTTGTCACTTAAATTGCGCAGCGCCAGCCGGACGGTCTCTTCATCAAAGTTTGTGACCGGCTCGCGATTGTTCTTCTGGTTGCAGGCGTTAACCAGCGCGTTAAGCGAAAGCGGATAATAATCCGGGGTGGTGATATCTTTTTCTATCAACGAGCCAAGCACCCGGCATTCAGTGGCATTCAGGATAATGTTCACGGAAATATAATTTATCAGGTACTGCGAGAGATTACAGGAGGAGCAAATGAGCACACAGCCTCAATATCCATATGACACTCGTCTCAATATTCTTCATAAGCAACTGGAATTGATTGATGAAAAGGCGCTGGCGGACGCAGCGCCGCACAAGTGGTATAACCAGACGCTTTGCCAAGTCAACGATTCCGTGGTCCGGCTGGGCGTAATTGAAGGCGAATATCACTGGCATAAGCATGACAATGACGACGAATTTTTTTATGTAGTGGAAGGCACGTTAGTGATAGACCTGGAAGGCAGGACTGTTGAACTCTCGCCACGGCAGGGCTTTGTTGTGCCCAAGGGTATCGTGCATCGAACGCGGGCGCCGCAACGCACAGTAATCCTGATGGTGGAGAATGCCGGCATCATCCCGACCGGAGATAAGTAAATAATGGATATGGGTTCAGCGGCTTGAGCTACGCGGAAGCGGAGGCTCAAAATTTACAACCCGGATGCAGAGCAGTTTGATTATCCCGCGCTCTGATTTTCAATTGAACGCACGTACGCGCCGGACAAGTGGACGGCGCGAGTTTTAATTCTCTATCGCAAATGATTATCAAAGTCTCCCGATCTATAACGCCATAGTACGCCTTTAAAAATATTGTGCCTTTTACAAACTGTCGGCTTCACGCCTCTTTTCCTGTGTGCAGGAATGTGGTGCGCTCAATTGTGAATGACGCATCTTGGCTAACCTTTCTGTGACCGCCTGATTC
>DASRCD010000329.1:0-6423 GCA_035653315.1 Candidatus Angelobacter sp. | reverse complement strand
CGTGCGTTACCTGATCAAGCCCGCGAATTCCTGTAGGAACTTTCTCCAGGATCAATTCCGCGACGGCTTCATTGACGGCAGGCCGGGTCTTTTTTTTGCTTGCAGTTTGTGCAGCAGGCATATTTTGATTACTCATTCCCCAGAACTAAAATTTTTGCGAATTCCAAAATGACTTTGCATTATACGGCCCCTCAGGGTTTATTTCCGTCCACGGGCAATACTCTTTCAAGGGCTTCCAGCAGCAAGTCCGGATCGCCTAAGGATTCCAGCTGCTCATCTACAATCCCGTGTGAAATCTGCGTTCCATTGCTGCTGTTAAAGGCGATGATCGGCACTGTTTGGTCAACGCTCTTCAAAGCCCGCGCCAACTCAACGCGCTGCTCGGCTGAAAGAGAATCCCCAAAAACCACGGCATGGACTGAAGTCACAGTAATGATCCTGGCTGCTTCATCAGGGCTATTCGCGGAGACCACGCGATAGCCAGCTCTTTCCAGAATCAGGTTTCTGGTGACTTGCGCCGGAGATGCTTTACTTACACAAAGAACTGTCCATCCCATTGTTGAGAATGTTCACTTCCTTTTTCATTTCATCATTTTGCGTAGCGATGGGCAGAACAGGGCTGCCAAACAGAAATGTTGTCTCGCTACTTATGCGAAAACCATGAGCCCCATGTTGGCACGATATAAGTAAAGGGAAGTAAGCACCTTAACACCGGCATTAAGCCAATCGGTCAACGGCTCATAAGATGCTGGGAAGATTAGCTTTGGATGCTTTTTTCAATCTTAAAACACTGATGTGGGTAGTGGATAAAAATTTAAATCAAACAATGCCGCCGCATTTAATTTTGGAGAACAAGAAGGGGATGTTTGTTGAAAATTTGGAATTTGTGACAAACCTGATGGATATGTTTTTCGGTTTACAGCTAAGCGACCGGCATCATGTTCGATGACCATATGTTGTCTATTTTCTAGTCAAGATTGCAGAATAAAAATCCCCCTCCGCTTATCGGGGTTTTATGTACTATGCCAATCTTGGCTTGGTTCGTTTTTCCCGTCCGGCAAAGATGTTGTCAATTGTCTCTAAAAACGTTACGGGGTCATCCGGTGATGCGTGATAGTCGCATGGTACAAAGTGTTCGCCGTGACGCTCAAGAGAGAGGGTTAGACCGGAGCAATAGGTGCGAAATGATTCTATTAATGCCAGTTTGTCATCGTATGGAATGGAATGCCCCAAAATGAATAAGTCGAAGCCACCAGCACGGCATAACGCAAGAGCCTTGCTGAAACCTAACGCATTTTCTACGGAATAGCCCTTTTGCTCCAGCAGCATCTTACGTGTTGCCAGTAAACTCACGTCATACGAAACCGAGAGGATGCGCTTGGGCATTTTGGCTCTTAAACTCCAGAGAACAATATTCTGAGATGCCTAAATCGCGCTTGTCAACCGGCTTTTTTCTTGTGCCTGAAGTGCGCCTTTCTCTGAGCAGAGTGTGCTTCAGGTTATCGCTGTTTCCACAACTCACATGGTGTCTGAATGGTCCTGTGCACGGGCATACACTAAAGTAAAATCAGACCCGCTTCCGTCCGGCTTAACGGCGACAATATGCTGGTTGTTTTCTGTTCCTACCTTGAGCTCTTCCTTGTACTCATGATCTGATCCGGAATGGTCGTTGCAGGTGACCTCCGCATCCTTGTCACGATGGTGAAAATTCATATTAAAGCCGCCGGTACAATCAATCACTTTTCCGTATTTGCCCAGCTCTTTGCGGTAAAACGCCAGGACCTTATCGGCGGAATCGTCACTCTCAAATTTCATGGCAACCACTTTAAATTTAAAAAGAGAAGTTGAGATATTCACGTTGGCATTAGAGTTTTTTTCGCCATCGTCTTTTTTCACGCGCGCACCCGGATACAGCGCCAGACCCGTATCTTTTACGTTCAGATTGTTTTCATGAACGCTGAGAGAGCCAAATGGAGTGCGAATATCGACATCATCTTTTTTGCCATTGCCGTTATCATGGGTGGAAATAGAGCAGCCTGTCAGGGTGGCCAGGCAAAGACAACCGATCACAAAAGTATGAAAAGCCGGCTTCCGCATACGCTTCCTCCAGTAAAGCCAAGTGATTGCTCTGTAAAGTTATACGCCGGAAATGGGCGAAAAGTTCCGGCAAAGAGCAGGGAGGCCCGTCAGAATTGAGTTGAAGTACCTGATCTAAGAT
Source organism: Candidatus Angelobacter sp. (assembly GCA_035653315.1). Taxonomy (GTDB): domain Bacteria; phylum Acidobacteriota; class Terriglobia; order Terriglobales; family Acidobacteriaceae; genus Angelobacter. The sequence continues at coordinate 4,205 of DASRCD010000329.1, read as the reverse complement.
TCTGGATTTTTGATTACTGTTTTTCTGAAGAGGCGGTAGCTCCGCGAGTTACAGCTACACTGGTGACTCCACCCGTGGAAGCGTGGGACGGTCCATTAACTAGAGACTCAGCGGAGTAGTGTGGACCAAGTCCCAGCTTGATAATGGCGCGGGAATCGGGAATTTCCTTGGTCTGCCAGCCATGATCGGCCTGATATTTCATCATCGCTGCCTGGGTGGTGGCATCCCATGTGCCGCTAGGCTCGCCAGTGAGGTAATTTTCGCGAATCAGGGCCTGCTGGATCTGTGTGGCACGCTCCGGCGTAATGCCCTGCTGGCCTTTCTTCTTCCATGAGGTTTTAACTAGCTTGCGCTTGGAGCGACGATGCGTGGTGTGCTTGGCGGACTTGCTGGCCGTCTTCTGCTGCGCGGCGGGAGAGTATCCCACACCCAATATCAGGATGGCGCTAACCACTACAAGTTGTTTTAAGACAGAACGCAAACAACTCACCTCGGGAGAAAGTTGACTTTCAGTGTGTCCGAACCCGGCCAGAGCCTGACCGAAAAAATGTCCGAACATCATCCCACGTTTGGATGCCGTTAAGCTAGCAGTTTGTTGTGCTGCTCAGGATTACCGAAGTACCATGGAATCAATATCTTCTGTGTTTTTGGACAGTTTGGCGCAATTTTACGCAAGCAAAATGCCCTGTTTTCTGGCTATTGAATGCACCATAGCCGGGGCAATCTGGCTATGAAAGCCCCGGCTCTATGGTCTAGCTGTTATGGAAGCGTTCCGGAAATAAAGGTATTTCCACCGTTCGCGCCCCGGCCTGTATGCACCAGGAACACCACGTCCTGACCACTCTTGAGCTGAGAGGTAATTTTGCGGAAATCCTCTTCACTATTTACGGGCTGCTTATTCACTTTCATGATAATCATGCCGGGAACGATATTGAGATCGTCGGCAAAAGAGTCTGGTTTTACGTCCGCCACCTGCACGCCTTTGCCTTCAGGGGTTCCCATGCGCTCCGCCATTTCCGGAGTCACTGCTTTCACGGTGATCCCCAGCTTGGTGGGAACGGGCTGGCTGTCGTCCTGAGGCTCATCGCCCTGCTCTGTGCGATCAGCAAACAGCTTGGCCCGGTCCGCCACGGCCACGCTTGCTTCTTTTTGCTGGCCATTACGGACATAGGTGAGGTTGATCTTGGTTCCGGGCCGGGTAGCAGAGATGATGCTGACCAGTTCGTCGCCGCTCTTGACCGGCTTGCCATTGATTGCGGTGATAGTGTCTTCACCTTGTAACCCGGCTTTAGCGGCAGGGCTATCCGGGCGCACATTGGCGATAGTGACGCCGTTTTTTACACCATACACGCGCTGGATGGCAGGGGCCGGCAAAGCGCTAAATTCAATGCCAATAGAGCCACGGGCCACGCGATGCTCAGCCGAAGTAAGCTGGTCATAAACATCGCGGACAACGTTGGAAGGCATGGCAAAGCCCACGCCTTGATAGCCATAGCTCTGGGTATAGATGGCGGTATTGATGCCGATGACCTCGCCATTCATGCTCACCAGCGGACCGCCGGAATTTCCGGGGTTGATGGCTGCATCGGTCTGGATAAAGGACTGGAACTGGCGTCCGCCGGGAAGGTTGCGGCCTTTGGCGGAAACAATGCCTGCGGTAACCGTGGCTTCCAGATCAAAGGGGCTGCCGATGGCAAGCACCCAGTCGCCCACGGTCATCTTGTCTGAATCGCCCAGCCGGGCTGCGGTGAGAGTGCGGTCTTTGGGCGGATCAATCTTGATGACAGCCAGATCGGTTTCGCGGTCCACACCAACGATTTTTGCGTCGTGAAGCGTTCCCACAGGCTCGTCAAAGAGCTTTACGCGGATGCGGTCGGCCTTATCCACAACGTGAAAGTTGGTGATGATGTAACCATTGGTGCTCAGAATCACGCCGGACCCAAGAGAACGCTGGCGTCCGCCGCCAGGGCCGCCCTGAAATGGATTCATGCCATCCTGGTCATCGTCTCCCGGGCCTTGACCCTGACCTTGGCCGCCAAAGAAGCGGTCAAAGAAGTCCTGAAAAGGATCATCTCCACTGCCGCCACCCTGGCCGCGATTGGGTGAGCGCGTGCCGCCACGGCGCCGCGTCGCGGCTTTAGGCGTGGATTCAGTGCTTACGTTGACAACGGCGGGCTCAATTTCCTTGGCTACCTGGCCAAAGGTATTGCTCAATTGCTGCGGGCTCTGCATCACCGGCAGAAGAGTCGCGTCTGAAGTCGCTGAATAGCCTCTTACACCCCCCCGGCTAAGAACGGTCCCAATCAGAATACCCACAGCCAGCGTGACCATAATTGCCAGAGCGGAAAGCATCCGCTGGGTCCGCACACGCGCCATCAGGGCGCTAAAACGCGAGTTCATACTCAATCTTCCTCCGGGCTTATGTTCTCCATAGAATCAATCAACATTATAAATCGGGCAGAAATCCTGCGCTTCAGCCTCATTGTCCGTGGAGTGCTTTACGTTAGACGCAGAAAACAGGAGCAGCGTTACCCGCCTGAGCTGGCCTGTAACTCACCATTGGATGTCTCGGCCTCATCCGGCTTTTCAACCTGGCCCAGAAGTTCTGAAACCAGCACGCCGCAAAGGATCAGAAGAGCGCCCGCTCCGGCCCGGATTCCCAGCCTTTCATGCAGATAAATGAAAGAAGTGAGCCAGGCAAAAACAGGTTCAAGATTGAAGATGAGCGCTGTATGCGTGGCCGGCGTAAATTGCTGCGCCCATGCCTGCACGGTAAAAGCTACGGCCGTGCCGAATATCCCTGTAATCAGCACGGTTGAGATCACTGTGCCCGTGGGATGAAAGCTGGGTTTTTCCAGCACCGGGCACGTTGCCAGCATCAGCACAGCGGCAGTGGCGATCTGCAAGACGGCGATCTGTTCAAAAGGAAAGCGCTGGCTGGCGCGTCCGCAGAAGATGATCTGAAAGGCGAAGCCAACGGCACAGCCGATGCTTAGAACATCGCCAAAATTTACGCGGGCAAAATCCGCCAGTCCGGAAGGTCCGGCGGGGACCGTCATAAGAAAAAGTCCGGCCAGAGCCAGCGCGATTCCGACGACGCGCCAAAGATGGATGTGCGTCCGCCAGATGACTACAAGCAGAACCGGGACCATGACAGTGGAGGTGCCGGTAAGAAATGCCGATTTGGAAGGCGTGGTGAGCTTGAGACCACTGGTTTGGAACGCATAACCAAGGTAAAGAAAAATTCCTGACACAATACCCGCGATCAGCGCAGGACGGGTGAGTACGGCGATTTGTTTTCGATAGTAAAGCGCGAGCAGGAGTGCTGCCAGAGACATGCGCGCGGCATTGAGCGCAAGCGGAGAAGAATCATTCAGCGCTTTTTTTATCAGAACAAACGTGCTGCCCCAGATCAGGGTCATCAGCACCAGCAGCAAATGCGCTTTGAGTGAGCGGGACACAGCGGCTAGTGTACGGTTTCTTCTTTTGGTTTGCGAACGTCTTCGAGTTGCGAACTTCTTTTAGTCGTGAACCTCTTCAGCTTTGCGGACTTCATCCTGGGTGTGCCGGGGAAATTCAAACACGCATTCACGCGGCTTTTTGTCCATGCGCAAGCCCTGGTAAATGGGGGCGCGCATTTTGATGCCGCCGCGCTCGCCTTCATGCGTCCACTCAGAGAACTTGATTTCAGCCACCAGCTCAGGCCTGAGCCAGTGCGGCCGCCGCGTGCTCACGATTTTTTCACCAAACGGATTTTTATCTGTCTCAAGTTCTTTCAGCTTCTTCCACAAAGCGGCATGAGTGGATGAAGTGAAGCCGCTGCCGGCGTTACCAACGTGAATGAGCTTTCCATTTTCGTCATAAAGGCCGAGCACCAGCGAGCCAAAGTTTTCCCGCGCGCCCCGGGGATCGGTATAGCCCGCAATTACGCATTCCTGCCGCCGCGTGATCTTGATCTTGAGCCATTCCCGCGAACGCTTTTGTACATAGACGCCTGTCCGCAGCTTGGCCACAATGCCTTCCAGGCCTTTATCACGCGCTACTTCATAGAGCGCTTTCCCTTGTTCCGGATAATGGTCAGAGTAGCGCAGATAGCCTTTTTCAACGGGAATGATCTGCTGCAAAAGCGCTTTGCGCTGCTCCAGTCCGACGGTCATGAGGTTATAGCCGTTCAGATAAAGCAGATCAAACGCGTAATACACGAT
>DASRCD010000328.1:0-4020 GCA_035653315.1 Candidatus Angelobacter sp. | reverse complement strand
GGGTGGGCCGTGCCTACAATGAAGGCGTCGTGGTGTGGCGAAATGGCCATGAAGCCGCATGGTGGCTGCAGCAGGCATCGGACGAAGGTTCGATGGAAGCAACAGCATGGTTGGGAGCGCTATATCTTTTCGGAGGGGCCGGACTTCAGGACGTTCCCAATGGGACTGCGCTGCTGCAGAAAGCAGTCGATGCCGATAATCCGATTGGCTTGCGGTTTATGGGAGCAAAGTACGCAGCGGGCATCGGAGTCCCTGCTGATGCTAGTAAAGCAATCGAGTTCTATTTGCGGGCAATAGCCCAAAAGGATCCTGAGAGCTATGCCAGACTGGGCCGTATGTATTGGGGAGGATTAGGTATCCCTAAGGATCCAGACAGGGCTTTCGAATTATTCACCGCCGGCGCTCGGTTGGGCGATCAGTGGTCCCAATTGAATCTTGGCCAAATGTATGAAAGCGGGGTTGCTCCGAACCCGGCATCCCCGGCCCGCACCGCCGCTGTCCTGCCTCAGCCTCAAGCAGCTAAACCAAATTATGAAAAGGCGCGCTCGCTTTTTGCTGCTTCGGCAGCACAAGGAAATAGAGTTGCGGAGTACGAACTCGGCAGAATATATGAATTGGGCTTGGGTACCGCCCAGGATTATGGACAATCATTCGACTTCTACAAGCAGTCTGCAATGCAGCGCTATGTTCCAGCCATAATCGCGGTCGGAAGGGCGCATGAATTGGGCCGCGGGACTGCCGTGAATTTGATTCATGCCCATGTAGCATACAGCCAGGCGGTTGAATACAGTCACGGCCTCTTCGGTGTGAAGCAATTACACCGCGTTGAATCAAGATTGAGTCCAGTCGAGTTGCAGCATGCGCAGGAGATGTTAAAAGCCTTCAAGGAAGCCAGCGAGGCTGCCTTGAGTCGCTCTCTAAGGTAAAAACGTTCGCGCTATTGCTCTTAGGGCCGCAAGCTAAATGCAGCGACGTGGCAACGGAGTCACTGATTACTTCCGGTGAAAGCGCGAGCACAGAAAGGATGGGATCGTCATGTTTGTTGCCAAGACTTTAGGGCGCCGTGTTTGGGTAAGCGCGATTTTGGTTTTGACTTCTTTAAAATTGGCCGTTGGCCGGATCATTCCGCAGACTAATGAGAGCGACGCCTCACCCATCGTCAAACCTACGATCAAAACCGGCCGGATTCTTCCATTGGCGGTGTTAACAGGAAAAAACAGTACTTTCGGAATGCAGTATGGGCTTGAGGCCACTGGCTTCTTCCCATTTGTCCGGGTTGTCGCACTTTTACAACAATCCGCCCCTGTGCCGGTCGAAGTTGCCCCGGTACCAGTTTTGAGCCAGAAACACCCAGAGCATTTCGCGGGCGTCTCTGACTTGGCCATACACAACAAAGGCGCTTCTACAAAAAAGCGCTCTCGCAAGCTTAGCCGAAGGTTGCAGACGGATCACGAAAAGCCGTTTTGCTTCCCGGCAAACTCGCAGAGCTGCCTGAACTGTCCTACGTGTTGCATTGTTTGTGGCTCATGCACTTCTTCTGGGAGTTGTACTAGTTGTGGCGGTTGCGCCTGCGGATGTGGTGCATGCACTTCCTCGTCGGCATGCACAAGTTGCACGCCGGGGTAATCAAGCTCGCGAAATGGTGGTGATGCGTTGATCTGGCGTGGAGCGAGGCGCACCCTGACCAGCTTTCAACGAGATCCTGAAGTCTTGTTTCAAGAAAATTGATCAGTGCTGCACGACGATAGAAATAGAGGAAGCGCAGCTTGGAACTGAATATGTGGGGACACAACGGCATAATCCTGGCGGGTCGAACGCTGGTCGCGTTTTTGCTGCTCGCGTCGGGCGTGGTGAAGTTCTTCGAGCTGGAATCTTTCGTCGGAACCGTGAGGGCATTTGCGTTGTTGCCCACCAGAATCGTGCCTTCTGTGGCCCGCACGATACCCGTTGCGGAATCTTTAACGGGCACGTTTTTGCTTCTGGCAGTTGTCGTCCCATACAGCGGGTTCCGTTGGGCCGGAATCGGCGCCATAAGTCTGTTCGGGGTATTTAATGGGGCTGTAGCCACCAATTTGATGCGAGGCCGCCGCGATATCTCATGCGGATGCTTTGGTGCGAATGAAAGCCGGATCAGCTGGTTTCTGGTGATTAGAAACTGCGCCCTGATGGCGGTCAGCTGTCTTGCTTTTCAAAGCGCCTCCCCTTCGAGTCAAACAGTTGTTTTCGGTGAGCGCATGGGACCTCTTTTCGTGGGCCTATCGATGCTTCTGATGTGGCAGCTTGCAGTAGTCATTGTTCGTCTCAATGCACAAGACCAAAATGAGGCAGAAGGCTGAGCTGGTTCACCAGCTCAGCAAGAAAAGGGGGAAAATGTCGCCGTTCTTAATAGGATCATACGTCGCAATTTGGATCATCGTCGCACTGTTGACAATGGCGATGGCGGCGCTGGCCAGGCAGATTGGACTTTTGCATCAGCGTCTGCCCCAGACGGGCGCCCGAATGGGAAACATTGGTCCGAATCTAGGTGAGACGGCGAAGCCTTTTGTGGCTCAAGACATCAATGGCCAAACAGTGTATATTCCAGACCCGGAAAAGCCATATACGCTACTAATATTTGTGTCTGATGGTTGTTCAAGCTGTGAGCAGCTTGCACCGGCGATCATAGCAACTGCAAAACAGGAACAAAAGCACTTGAAAGTTGTGCTGATCGCTTTTAACGGCGATGAGGCAAGCAATCGTGCGTACGCACAAAAACGGGGATTGTCTCATCTCCCCTTCATCTCGTCTTCGGAGTCTGCTGTGCACTTCCAGGTGTTTACCACACCTTATGCTGTCCTGCTTGACCCGAAGGGCGTTGTGGTAACGAAAGGGCTCGTGAATCGACGAGAGCACCTGGACAGCATCATCAACGCGGCCGAGACAGGGTACGCCAGTATCCAAGCTATGATAGCAGGCAAAAAATTTAATGGGAACAATGGCGCTAGCCGCGAAGGTCAATCATTGCCAGAAAGCTCGATCGAGAAAGGCTGAGATTATGGAAGACTTACAAGTACACGACTCCGACGTTAATCAATTCAATATCGATGACCGGATCGCCATTTATTTGGGAAGACAAGGCCAAAAACTCTCTCGAAGGGGCCTTTTAGCCGGCGCAGGCAGGCTCATTCTGCGATTGTCCGGTTTGGCATTGCTCCCCCTCCTTCCTCTTGACCGGAGGGCAAATGCTTATACGGACCCATGTGGCTGGCAACAATGCGGCATGTGCGGTTCGCTTTGCAAGGCATGCTGCGGAAACACTAAACCAACGTCTGGACCTAGCTGTCCAAGTTGCCTGACAACTTATGGAAGTTGGTCGGGATGTTGCACGGACCCCAGTTGCGGCGCCAAGCATGTGGTTACGTATACAGATTGCGGCAGCCTAAACTCGTCGACAGCGCTATCGTGTCGAAGTTCGTCGCAATGCGGATCGGGTTGTGCTGCTTTAGGGGAGACTTTATCAGGTGCAACATTCTACGGCAACCCCTCAGCAACTTACGGTTGTACCGTTATTAGCGTCAGCACTGCTTCGTGTTAGAGGGAAGAATGCTTGTGCAGCGCTCTGCCGTCAATTCGTATGAACGTCAACAGCCCTCCAAGGTCTATTTGGCTGCCATGCTGGGACTGATGGGAATTTTTGCCTGGCTGGCTGGAAACATGATGCCGGCGTTTGTGGCAAAGTTTTTTGTCCTCTTAGCGGCAGCTCTGGCGTGCGCAGCCGGGCTGGCGTCGCTATGGTCTCCTTGAGGATTTGCAATGGTGGGAACCATTCTTCCCATAGTTTATGGGAAACGCGAAAAAAAGCCATTGGAGCTTGTGGTGTATAGCGTAAGCAGCCTTCTGGGTGGCATTTGCTGTGGCATCACCTTGAGTATGCTCCGCGCCCTGGCTGGCCGCCATGTCTCAGGAGGACGATCATTAGTGGGCGGATTGACAGGTTTGGTGGCAATTACGTATGCCTTAAAAGAAGCAGGGCTCGTGAAC
>DASRCD010000327.1:0-4549 GCA_035653315.1 Candidatus Angelobacter sp. | reverse complement strand
GCAGTGCAGGGCGATCCGCTGGCCAATGTCGATGCGCTTAAGAATGCAGTGTTCGTGATGAAAGATGGCAATGTCTTCAAACAGCAGAAGTAAAAGCATCAACAGGATTTCCTAAAAATAGCTCTCAAAAGCAGATGGACGAGATTCCGCCAGGATTTCGTTCACCTGCTTTTCTTTTTTAGGTTATCTTCGTCTCACCTGAACTTTGAACACGTTCATTTTTTATCTTGACAGCTGAGCGCTCGTGACATATCTTGAACATGTTCGAATCTTAAAACCGGAAAAGACTGCACTCGCTATTTATCGCAAGCTTTCAGTAATGCCTTTGAATCAATGGCATGCAGGGAGTTGCTCAGAACCAGTAAAGGGGTTTTAAAGCCAAAGGAGAACAGATCATGGACAAGAGTAAAGCCGGATGGATTCTTGTTATTGCAGCGGCTGCTGCTGCCGGCATATCGTATCGGCTTATAGTCTTAAACCGTCTGGAGCAAACCTCACTGCTCTTCATCGGAATTCCTGCAATCATTGCCCTTATCTGTGTCTTAACGCCAAAACCTGCTTCCGCCACCGGCACCATCTTAAAGGCGGTTACGCTTTTCATCGGAATTGCCGGCACATTCCTTGGTGAAGGCACGATCTGCCTGCTGATGGCTTCACCGCTGTTTTACATTATTGGCGTCATTATCGGCGTTGCTATTGATCACGCGAAAAAGAATTCCACGATGGTCACTTGCCTGGTCTTTCTTGCCATGGTTCCAATGTCCAGTGAAGGTGTACATCCGCGGACCTCATTCAATCGTGAAGAAGCCATTACCGCGGAGCAGGTAATCCCTGCCACGCCAGATCAGGTAAGGGCTGCGTTGAACGCTCCTCCGCAGCTTGGAAACAAGCTTCCTTTTTATCTCCGTTTAGGATTTCCCCGTCCGCTCGCCTTCAACCGCACCGGCAGTAGCGTTGGTGATAAAGAGACCATCCACTTCGGCGGCGGAGAAGGAAAGCCGGGCGATCTCTCGCTTGAGATCACTGAATTTTCCGATCACCAGCTTCGATTCCGTGCGTTGTCAGATACCAGCCATGTGGCCCACTGGCTCAAGTGGGAAGAATCTACGGTACTGTGGTCGCCCGTGGATGCAACGCATACCCGCGTGCAATGGACGCTTCGTTATAGGCGGCTGCTTGATCCAGCCTTGTATTTCGGGCCATGGGAGCGCTATGCAGTCCGTCTCACAGCAAGGCAGTTGATTCAAGACGCCGCAACGCCGAGGTAGGCTATGCATCGCGTACTTCTGGTCCGGGCGCTCTCGCTGTATGTTCCGCTCTCTGCTGCCATGGTGTTATGGCAATGGAAAAAGCCGTTCTCACGCGAGCTAACCGGAGCGCTGCTGGCTACAGCATGGAATATTCCCAGCCTTTTTGCCATAAATTTGCTCGCGTTCCGCGCACACTGGTGGGTCTTCCAGGTTCAAGGCGGCGCAGTGGAGCACATTCCGGTGGACTTATGGCTAGGATGGGCAGCTTTGTGGGGATTTATTGGGGCATTGCTCTTTTCGCGGCTCCCCATATGGCTGGGCGCTATTTCCGCCATCGCTTGCGATGCCATTTTTATGCCGCTCTGCACTCCTGCTCTGGTCTTGTATAAGACGTGGTGGATTGGCGAGGCAGCAGCCATTCTCTTCTGCCTGATACCGGGACTTCTTCTTGCGCGCTGGACCGCCGAGCAACGGTTTGTGAACGCCCGCGCGGCGCTTCAGGCAGTCTGCTTCGGATCCTTTTTCATTCTTGCAAGCACTCTCTATCTTCATGCAGCGGGAAAACTTGGGTGGGTTTTGGATTTTAGCCCGCTCAAACTCCACCTGCTGGCGACACTCATTGTTCTTGCCGCAGTGCCGGGGCTGAGTGCCGTCCAGGAATTTGCCATTGCCGGCCAGGGCACTCCGCTTCCCTTTGACCCGCCACAGCATCTGGTTACCAGTGGAATTTATACATATATTGCAAATCCCATGCAGGTTTCCGTGCCGCTGATCCTGCTTGTTCTTGCGGCGTTCTCCCGCGACCTTGCGCTTCTTGCAACCGCGATTCTTGCTCTTTTATATTCAATCGGTCTCGCTGCCTGGGACGAAAATCTTGACCTTAAAAACCGCTTCAGCAATCACTACGTTGAGTATCGCGAACATGTACGAGACTGGATACCCCGCTGGCAGCCGTATGTTCCGACGAGCGCAAAAATCTACATTGCCGGCAATTGCGGCAAGTGTTCCGAAATCGGCCTCTTTCTGCAGTCGCTCCATCCTTGCAGCCTGGAAATTATTCCTGCGGAAAATCATCCTGCGCGCGACCTCTTGCGCATGACTTATGAATGCAATGGTATGAAAGCAGAAGGCCTTGCCTCGTTTGCTCGCGCCCTGGAACACGTAAATCTTGCCTGGGCATTTACCGGCATGTTCCTGCGCCTTCCAGGCATCAACCAGCTTCTGCAAGCCGTTGTTGATGCCAGCGGTGGCGGTCCCATGATCGTCCAGCGGGCGAGCAGCTCAGTCGGCGAACAAGGATCGTCTTGCAGGATATAAGCGAGCTTTTGAATTGCGTGCTCTGCCGGACATTGTGGCCGTGCAGGCGATCTCTTATCACAGTCGATCTGCGAGGAATGCAGGTTTGTGACGGACGAAGCGTTTGGGCGGCAGATGATCCTAATGTTTCCTTCCGGGATGCTGGTGAAGATCAATGAAATCGAGGAAGACCTGGTGCGGTGATATCATCCCGTGGGCACAAGTACACAGCAAGAGAGGAAATGAATCGGTGGCAAAGGGCAATGGATCGTCTTCAGTGGCAATGGCAATTGCGCGCATTGTCGTAGGCATCATGTTTCTGTTCTTCGCGCAATACAAGCTGATGGGCCGCGAGTTCGCCCATGGCGGCTACGAACACACTGTCAGCGGATATGAACAGGTAACTGCCGTCAGCTTTTACAAGCCGTTTTTACGGGGAACACTGCAACATCCTGTTGCTTCAGGTTATGCGGTTGGCGTTGCTGAACTGTTGATTGGGCTTTCCATGTTACTGGGATTCTGGGTGCGCCCATTTGCCGTTCTAGGCGGGCTTTTTATGCTGAACCTGCTGCTTTGTACGTGGGTGCAGCCGCATGGTACTGCTGTATGGAAATATTTTGGCGGTGAGTTGGACAATATTTCCCTGTTGCTGCTCTTTATTTTATTTTTTGCCCACAATGCCGGCCAGACTTTGGGGCTGGACAAGTAACAAGATCGCGCGGATTCAATTTTGGTTTCGCAATCAATGAGTATGCCAACTAAGCAGGACAAGTCTTGAAGGGCAATGATTTATAGGATCGGCATTCTGATAAACGAGTCATTAGCTCACGTGCAACCCAGAGCGGCGGAAACTTAGTTTATGTCACATTGCCATCTGCAAAACCATGAACGCTTCAGAATCTGAATAATTATGAAGAGTGTCTTATCGGAAGTTAGCGCTACGTACTCTCTGGCGAAAATCGATTCCATCCATCTCTATTAAACGACACATTTCATGGAGACGGGAACGCATTCTCTCCGTTATTCGATCACCTAAAGTTTCCTGCTTTGTTGCTTTACCGCCAGGAACCAAACTTGCGGAGTGGTTAGGAAAATTCGTCGTAATTATCGTAGTTTTTTTTTGGTTATACCGGTAATTTAAAATGTAGCCGACGGTATCGAACACCCATTCGCTTGGTTTATTAGCCCCAAGTTCATCAAGCACTAAGACTTCTGAATCAAACACCGGACGCAATATTTCTAATTCTGTGTTCTGAACACTAGGATTATAGGAATTTTGAATTTCTTTTAAGAGTTCCCGATAATCACAAAAAAGGCACGACACACCTTTGGCAAGAATTAATTCTTGAATAATCCCAACAGCAAGGTGCGTTTTCCCGATTCCAATCGGTCCAGAAAACCACAATCCCGTTTTTTCAATTGGGTATTCCTCTACAAAACGTCCTGCTGAAAGACGAGCAACTGCAAGAGAACGATGGGCTCCATCAAAATCAGTTACGAACTCAGATAAAGTGCAGTGCTCATAACGAGCAGGTATATTAGCAGCTTTGTAAAGACGTTGTGAACGACCTTGATTACGGCAATCACAACGGGTCACGCGCCTGGTTTTGTCTACTCCGTTTACGGTTTTCCAGCCAGTGTCGTCGCAAATTGGACAAGCTGGACGGTTTTTTGCTCCAAGTGGCATTTATGACCTAAAAATAACACTAATTTTAATAAAGCTATTCGATTTCTGTAAGCCGTTAATTCCTTGGCTTCTATACCAATTCTCCACTTAATTTACACAGCTAGTGCACAATTTGAATTGCAGCGTAACTTAGTTAATCTGCCGCGTTCCCTTTGGATGGAGCAGATTTCTTTGTCTCTGCTTCCGGAAAAATATCAAACACATAATCATATCCCGCCAGAATGGACTGATTCATCTCCCCCGCCTGGACGCGCTTAACGATCTCATCCCGTGAAAGATCAAAAATGGCTTCCAGCAGTTGCTCACGCTCCTGCTT
>DASRCD010000326.1:0-2238 GCA_035653315.1 Candidatus Angelobacter sp. | reverse complement strand
GCTGAAGCAGCGGATCGAAGCGGAATTTCCCGGCCGCAACATAGAAGTGAAATACGACATCCTGCGGATCACTCCGACAGCTTGTCCCGAGCGCAGCGAGGGAACCCTATAGCTAATTTTTTGAGAACAAGACACGTGTGTGGTTAGCGTTATGCGGTAGCTCTTTAAAGTTCTGTAGCGATAGGGTTCCCTCCCTTCGCAACGAACGCTCAGTGTCGGGATTGCAGAAAAAGCCTACTGCTTCTTTTTAATATCCTCCCGGTTCTTCGCCGCTTCCTTCGGATACTGTGGCTCAGTCATGCTGACGGGATCAAGAATTTCGTCAATCTCTTTTTCCGTGAGCAGTTTTTTCTCGCGGGCAATGTCGATGATCGAACGCCCCGTGGCGATGGACTCTTTCACAATTTCCGCCGCCTTGGCATAGCCGATATAAGGATTCAGCGCGGTAGCGAGTGACACCGTGCTCTGGGCGTAAAAGGCGTTGCGCTTTTCATTGGCGGTCAAGCCCTGCACACATTTCTCAGTAAAGACACGCAGCATGTTGGTGAGAATTGAAATGGATTGGAGCACGTTGTGGGACATGGTGGGCATCATCACGTTCAATTCAAGCTGTCCGGCTTGCACGGCCATGGCTACCGCCGCATCATTGCCGACCACCTGGAATGACACCATGGCGGCAAGCTCCGGCATTACCGGATTGATCTTGCCCGGCATAATGGAAGAACCCGGCTGAAGTCCCGGAAGGTTGAGCTCGGCGAATCCGGTATTAGGGCCAGAGGACATCAGGCGCAAGTCATTGGAGATGCGGATAATTTCCAGCGCAAGGTTGCGCAGCGCGGAAGACACTTGCGCCATGCCGGCGTTTGACTGCATGGCCCAGCGCATGTCAGCGGCTGGAGAAAGTTTCTGGCCGGAGATTTTTGCCAGGTTCGCTACAGCTTTGGCGCGATAGTCAGGATGCGTGTTAATTCCCGTGCCCACGGCAGAGCCGCCAAGGCCGAGTTCACGAAGTGAGTCGCCGGCATGGCGAATATCTTCCACAGCTTTGCGCATGGCCACGCCATATGCGGCAAACTCCTGGCCTAACCGGATCGGCACAGCATCCTGCATGTGCGTGCGGCCGGACTTCATGATTTCGTGGAATTCTTTGCCTTTGGCTTCAAACGCCGCGGCAAGCGTATTCAGCACCGGATAAAGTTTTTCCAATTCCAGCAGTGTGGCCACGCGCATGGAGGTTGGGAAAACGTCATTGGTGGACTGGCCATAATTCACATGGTCATTGGGATGGACCGTGTATTCGCCCAGCTTGCCGCCCATCAGTTCCGTTGCGCGATTGGCAATGACCTCATTGGAGTTCATGTGGAAGCTCACGCCCGCGCCCGCCTGAAATACGTCGACAACAAAAGAAGGATCCCACCTGCCGTCGATCACTTCCTTCGCCGCCTGCATGATGGCGTCAGCCCGCTTGTCGTCCACCAGCCCAAGCTCTTTGTTCGCTTGCGCAGCGGCATATTTCACCATGCCAATGGCGCGAACCAGAGTGGGATTGGCCCTGATGCCGGAGATGGGATAGTTTTCCACGGCGCGCGCCGTTTGCACGCCGTAATAAACGTCCGCGGGGATTTCCTTGATGCCGATTGAATCTTTTTCCTGCCGGAATTGCTGGGCCATGGCGCTCCTCTTCCTGAATTTGTGAGTGGTCTCTCTATGCGCTTCGTCGAGATGAAGCAAAACTAGAAATTATAGCGTGCAGTGAACATTAACAGCCAATGCAGGCTGTAAACTAGTGAGACTGGTCGGCAAATAAAAAATTATGTTTCAAGGTATCCGGTCCTTACTGGGGATCCACAAACGTTCAGAAGTTGACGAGAAGCTGGATGAAGCGCTGGCCAATGCCACCGCGCTTGACCACTATTTCTTTTTCTCCGATAAAGAAGATGCCAGCCAGGCTGCCCAGCGGTTACAGCAGCGCGGATGGACAATCGTATCCGTGGAACTGCATCCTGGTGAGCAGAAATGGTTGCTGCAGGCGCGACAGCATGAACCTGCGGACGACCTTCAGGAATTACAAAGCGAACTTGATCTGCTCGCGGATGACTATAACGGCGAGTACGACGGCTGGCAGGTGCCTGGTGTCACAGAAGATCTTTAATTTTGTCGCTACGCTCCAAACCGCTATACATTTAGATCGACCTAGAAATTGTTCGGCCTTTGTGCAGCGGGCTCGGCGCGCAAGCC
>DASRCD010000325.1:0-2053 GCA_035653315.1 Candidatus Angelobacter sp. | reverse complement strand
AAACCTTTACTGCGGCGCGCCAGCGCGGCAATGAAGGACTGATGGTAAAAGATCTCAGTTCGGCTTACACTCCGGGCCGCCGCGGAAAAGCATGGCTCAAGCTCAAGAGAGAACTAGCCACTCTGGACGTGGTAGTCACCGCCGTGGAATGGGGCCACGGTAAGCGCAATAAAGTTCTGAGCGACTATACCTTTGCCGTTCGTGATGGCGACAACCTGCTAAACGTCGGCAAGGCTTATTCCGGCCTGACGGACGCGGAAATTGCGGAAATGACCCAGTGGTTTTTGGCCCACACCGTTGAAGATCATGGCTTTCGCCGCACCGTGGAACCCAAAATTGTGCTGGAGGTTGCGTTCAATAACATGATGCGCTCCAGCCGGCATGAAAGCGGATATGCTCTGCGCTTTCCGCGCATCCTTCGCATTCGCACGGACAAATCCCCGGAAGAGATTGATACGCTGGAAACCGTAAAGAAGATTTATGAAAAGCAGGACCTGCACGACAAGACTGCTTAGGGAATGCTTGATTAAAGCTCGTAAATCAAAGAATCCGGCTTAATCTGACACTTTGCTCCGCGCTTTGATCTGCGTGTGCTGATGACGCGCGCTGCCAATGGGAATCACACAGCCATGGGCAATCTCACAGTTTACGTTTTCCAACTGAATGGTCGTGTGGTCAATGTGGTAGGTGGTAGCCAGGATTTCGGTTACGTGGCGCAGGATGACCTGGCTTTCTGACATGGTAATGTCGTCGATTCGGATGTGGCAGGAAAGCGCATGGGTATCTGAACCGATACTCCACACATGCACATCGTGAACGTCCCGCACTCCCTCAACTTTGGTAAGGACCGTGCTGATCTGCTCAGCGGAAAGGCCTTGTGGAGCGCCTTCCAGCAGGATGTTCAGCGTTTCCCGAATAATCCCAAAGGAAGACCAGAGGATCAGGCAGGCAATTCCGATGGAAAGCGCCGGATCAACCCAGGTCCGCCCTGTCCATAGAATGGCCCAGCCGCCAACAATCACGGCGCTGGTGGAAAGCGTATCCCCTAATTGGTGTATAAAAGCGCTGCGGATATTTACATCGCGTGCCGCCCTGAATAGCACCCAGGAGATGGCCCCATTCATGACCACTCCAATTATTGCCACTCCGATCATTATCTTCGGTTGCACAAGCACAGGGTTGCGCATCCGCAGCACCGCCTCATAAAAGATATAAAAGGAAATGGCCACAAGGGTAAGAGCATTTACAAATGCCGCCAGCACCCCTGCGCGATGGTAACCGTAAGTTTTAGTCCCGCTGGGCGGTTTTGTCTGAATGTAAACAGCCACCCATGAGAGCAGCAAGGCAAGTAGATCTGTAACGTTATGGCCGGCTTCTGATAGCAAGGCAAGACTGTGCGCCCTGATGCCGGCGAATAACGTGATCAGCACATACGCAAACGTCGCCACAAGCGAATAGCGCAACGCTCGTGCGCTCAACGGATGGGAATGCGAATGTGAATGCCCGTGGTGCATATTGAGAAGTTACAGCCTATTTTACTTTCGATTCAGCCCCTATTACAGAAGAATAGGGACTGATGCTTACCCTATAAGGCCAATACAGTTAAGTATCGCTGCGGCACAGCTTTTTGGCACCCAGTTCTATTGTCCTGCACTTCCACTGGTAAATCCATGATTTTTATGAATTTGCCGTGATCAGAGGTAACCCCGGACAATACCCTCTCTTTTTAGAGTGAAATCTGCATCAAAACAAAGGGCTTGTGCTTTCAAATAAAGCTGCCTTAACCCAGATTCGGAATAGAGGAGAAATTCAATGAAGCCTATTTATGCTGCTGGCTTTGTATTTGCCCTTGCGTTGACTTGTGCCGCCCAAAACACAAATCCGCCCCAAACCACACCGCCCGTGAATCCCAGCACGCCTGCAAACCAGGTTGGCAGCGGCGCTCAAACCAAGGAAGGCACTCCAGCGCCTTCTACGACCGGTGGAGTGTCAGGCACAGCATCAACCAGCGCCACTCAAGCTCCCTCTGCTGATGCTTCAGGAACCAGCAATG
>DASRCD010000324.1:0-17207 GCA_035653315.1 Candidatus Angelobacter sp. | reverse complement strand
CGCGAACGAAATGAGCGTGGGTCGCGAACCAGGGCATGAAAGCGTTCATGGCCCACAACAACATTCCTCTCGCCAGCGGTGGTCTCTTGTTTTACCTCATAAGATTTCCCATCAATGAGAAGTGAAAGGACACCATCCTGGGCGGTGACAACATCCAGCGGCAGCTCGCGTCCATCCAGCCTGCACTTCCAGCCGGACTCAACCTGCTGAAGCTCAACCCGGTAGGTTTTCTCCGCAATGGTAACCTCGTAAATCATTCGTTGCGGACTCCTTCAGCCCGCGCTGTGCGCTTCCAGGCTGAAACCTGGCTGTCTTTTTTACTCTCTGCCGCGGAATTTCCATTACCGCCATTTTTTTGCGGCGTCATGGCCGAAAAAAGCACCGCTGAAATGGCGGCGATTTCCGCAGCCCCATTTGCATTCTTGCTTGCAACGGCCTTTGTTGCCAGCAGGCGGTCCAGAAATCCCGTATCGATCCGCGCGGCCTGAAAATCAGGATGTTCCAGAATGCGCCGGAACAGCGGCAGATTGTTTTTAATGCCGCCAACAAAATATTCGTCCAGAGCGCGCTGCATTCTTGCAATGGCAGACTTACGGTCTGGCGCGTACGCAATCAGCTTGGAAAGCATGGGATCGTAGTCAAGCGGCACCGTCCAGCCTTCATACACACCACAATCTTCGCGTATGCCAGGGCCTGAAGGCTGCAATAGCTTGGTGATTTTTCCGGGTGATGGAAAGAAATTGTTTTCCGGGTCTTCAGCGTAAACCCGGCATTCAATGGCATGCCCGCGCAGTGCAATATCTTCCTGCTTAAACGGCAATCTCTCTCCAGCCGCAACCCGCAATTGCAAATGGACCAAATCAAGCCCTGTCACCAGCTCAGTCACAGGGTGTTCCACCTGCAGACGGGTATTCATCTCCAGGAAATAAAAATTTCGATCGGCATCCACCAGAAACTCAATTGTGCCGGCGTTTGTGTATCCCGCGGACTTGGCTGCCTGCACGGCAACCTGTCCCATGCGCCTCCGCAGGTCCTCATCCACAACGGCGGAAGGGGCCTCTTCGATCACTTTCTGATGGCGGCGCTGTACTGAGCATTCGCGCTCACCCAGATAGACCACATTGCCGTGTTCATCGCCCAGCACCTGAATTTCAATGTGGCGAGGGTTCTGGATGAATTTTTCCAGATAAACTTCATCATCGCTGAAAGCGCGCAGCGCCTCGCTCTGCGCAGTCTCAAAGCTCGGCTTCAGTTCGGCTGCCGTATGCACCAAGCGCATGCCCTTGCCGCCCCCGCCGGCGGCAGCTTTGATCATCACCGGAAAACCGATTTTTGCAGCCAATGCCTCTGCTTCAGCCACGGTGAGCCCACGCGCGGAACCGGGAACCATGGGCACGTTGGCCGCCTGCATGGCCGCGCGGGCGCGCGTCTTGGAGCCCATCAACTCCATGGCTGATGCCGGGGGGCCAATAAACTTGATTCCTGCTTCAGCACAGGCGCGGGCGAATTTGGGATTTTCAGAAAGAAATCCGTAGCCAGGATGAATGGCCTCTGCTCCGCTACGCTTGGCCACTTCCAGAATTTTAGGAATATTTAAATAGGATTCTCGCGCCATGGCTGGGCCTACCGAATATGCTTCATCGGCCTTCGTTACGTGGAGAGCAGCGCGGTCCACCTCAGAAAAAACCGCGACCGATGTAATGCCCATTTCACGGCAGGCGCGGATAACGCGGACTGCAATCTCGCCACGGTTCGCAATGAGGATTTTCTTGAACATAAGAACCCTTGATTGTAGCAACAAAAAAATGGCCGCGAACCTACGCGAATGAGCACGAATTTAAGAAAAATTCGCGTTTCTTCGCGTGCATTCGCGGCTACGGTTTTTGGTCCCCTCGCTAATCAGCGCTTATCTGCGGCCACCAGTTACTTTGATTTTGGCTGGTCCAGTACGATACCGCCCGTGCCTTTCTTGGCGGCCTCTTCAGCCTTCTTCTTGCGCGCAGCCATGGCCTTATCGCTCCAGTCATTGGCCGTTTTCACGTAGTCGGCGCGGGTCTGGGCATCATCGCAGGTCATATCATTCGCTTTGCGGCGATAAAGAAGGTTCATGTAAGCCATGGCATCGTCATAGTCCTGGCGCTTGTCAATGGCGGTTTGCAGCATCTTCATGCCCTCATCGACAATTGCACCATCCTTGGCTTTCATGGCATCACAAATCTTCTGGCTGCCTTTGCCCTTCAGCTCGTCTTCAACCTTGATGCCTTCCTTACCCTTGATGTCTGCTGCGTCTTTAAATGTTTGAGACCAGTCAATCACGCCTACGGAATAATATGTTTCAGGGTCGTTAGGATCGGCCTCAATGGCTTTCTTGTAATATTCGCGGGCATCGTCAAACTTCTTCTGCTGCATGTAAAGAAACGCTATGCCCTTGAGGCTGGTAACATTGTTCGGATCTTTCTTCAGTACTTCCTTGTACTCGTCAATGGCTTGCTGCGCATTGCGGATGTTGTCAGGCGTGTCAACGCCCGGAACATACTGCTGCGCGTAAGCCGTGGCCAGATACATTTTCGCGACTTTCAGGTCGCTATCCAGGCTCACCGCATTTTTAAAATGCTCAATTGCTTCTTCATAGGCGGCGCCGCGGTACGCCTGGACCCCTTTGTTCAGCTGGTCGCGCGCCTTGAGTTTATTGCAGCCTGTTGTGCCTATTAGCGCCGCTGCAATCGTCAATACCGTCACAAATCGTACGGCCGTGTTCATCGTTGCTGCTCCCTTGCCGGAGTGGAGAAATTTTTAGTCCTGAGAAGAATAAATTTAAATGGGGCAAATAGCATGGCCACTTGCCCCTTTGTTGTTTCTGAGGAGTTAGACCGTTTATTACTGGCCGGCTTCGATCTTAGCCGTGATCAGGCCGATTCTATCAATCACCTGCGTGCCACGAGCTATATCGATTACCTGGGCCACGTTCTGAAATTCAACATCGGGATCGCCCTTCACGAACATCACACGTTCTGCGCGGGTCTTAAAGATGTCAGTAAGGCGGCTCTGCAGATTAGACAGCTCCACATCTTCCTGATTGATCTTGTACTTGAGCTTGCCATTGTCTGACAAAACCTGGACTACTACCGTGCGGTCCGTATTTGTTTCCGGCTGGTGCGGCGGTGGTGGCTGCGGCACCAGTGCTTCCAGGCCCTTAGGCGTCAACGGGGTGATGACCATGAAAATGATCAGCAGCACCAGAAGAACGTCGATCAGCGGAGTTACGTTGATGTCAGCGGTTTGTCCGCCGCCCCCGCCCGTTGTCATTCCCATAAAATTAACCCTCTTTGTTTACTGTGGTGGCTTGTTTGCACCGGACCGCTGCTCGGTGAGCAAACCCAACTGGTCAACGCCGGCGGAGCGCACATCGTCCACCACGTCCACCACTGATTTGTATTTGGCGCGGGCGTCAGCCCTGACAAATACCTGCTTGTTGGTTTTGTTCTGCAGGCGTTCCTTCACCTTGTTTGTTAGTTCTTCGGGCCCTACCATCTGCGTGTCAAAGAAGACCTTGCCGTCTCTCTGCACCGCCACGATCAGGGCATCTTCTTTGTCTGCATCCGGCATTTGCATGGGATTGTTGGTCTTCGCCAAGTCCACAGGCACGCCTTTTTGCAGCATGGGCGTGATCACCATAAAGATGATCAGCAAAACCAGCATCACGTCCACCATGGGTGTAACGTTGATGTTGGAATTTACCTTCGCCCCTTCATTACGAACATTGATGGCCATTGGTCCGCTCCCGGCTTACCGCCGCACTCCAGCGCTTGAACGTTTCAGGAAGTAATCCACCAGTTCGCTCGATGAATTGTCCATCTCCACGTCAAAAGCTTCCACTTTGCCGGTGAAGTAGTTGAACATCATCACGGCGGGGATGGCGACGAACAATCCCAGAGCTGTGGTTACCAGCGCTTCAGAAATACCGCCGGCGACCGCGCCCAGACCTGTGGCCTTCTGCTCGGAGATCTTTTTGAACGCATTGAGAATTCCGATAACCGTTCCAAACAATCCCACGAACGGCGCGGTGGAACCGATGGTGGCCAGACCGCCCAGGCCGCGCTTCAGTTCGGCATGAACAATGGCTTCCGCGCGCTCCAGAGCACGCTTGCTGGCTTCAATCTGTTCACCGGGGATTTCAGTGGATTCGCCATGGGCCTTGAATTCCTGCAGGCCGGCCGTGACTACCTTGGCCAGATGGCTCTTCTTGTTGCGCTCGGCAACGCGAATAGCTTCATCGAGCTTGCCTTCACGCAGTGCGCCGGCAACTACCGGGGCGAACTGGCGGGACTGTTTACGGGCAGCGCTAAAGGCGATCCAGCGGTCAATCATGACGCCGATGGACCACGCTGACATGATGAAAAGAACAATAACGACGGCCTGGGCCACCCAGCTCATCTGCTTCCACAGGTGGATCGGGTCCCAGCCGATGCTTCCGCTATCCTCGGCACCAGCCTGCTGAAAGAGCCAAAAAGCGAACAGGTGCGCTTTAGCCAGCGCGAGAGTTGCAATGTTTGCGACAACCATGGGTTTAAATTTCCTCCTCAGAACTTTTAAAAACTATTTACCGAGAGCGGACCCCTTTCGGGAGCCCTGAATGAGCAGAGAACAGCGGCGTTCAGGACGCGGTGACTATTTCATTTCTCGGGGTTGGACGGCCCAGCCTCTAGGCTGGCCGTCCTTGTATTCGCACGAAAACTTTACATGTGGAACTTCACTACTATCTGTGTCTCCACTTCTACTGGTTCGCCATTCAGAATGTATGGCTTGTATTTCCATTGCTTCACTGCATCCAAAGCAGCTTGGATGAGAATTGGATGCCCTTGCACGGCATGAAGGTTTTCAATAGCTCCGGTTTTACTTATGGTTGCCTGCAGAATTACGTCGCCCTGAATATGGGCGATGCGGGCCATCTGCGGGTAAGCCGGCTGGACGTCATGCACTTTGAGTCCATCCGCCACGCCGGAAGACACGCGTAATTTCTGCGGAGCAGCCACTTTGGGCGGTGGCGCGGCAGAACCGATAATGCCGCCAATTACGCCGCCCGCAGATCCGCCGGGAACTCCGCCCACCACTCCGCCAATCACGCCGGAGCTGGGTGCTGGAGCTTCTTCTTCCTTAATCATCTGGATCTTTTTGGGAATCTTGCTGGGTGTGCGCAGGGCCCCGTCCACAATCTCGCTCACCTTTTGCACGTGCTGCACCTGCGGCGCGGCAGGGGGCGGTGGTGGCGGTGGCGGTGGCGGCGCAACCAGGAACGTGGTGAGAGTTCCTTTGGGTAAAGCTTCAGTGAAAATAAGTGGCAATAGAACCAGGAAACCAACCAGGGCGAGCTGCACAATCGTGGAGATCAACCCTGTCCATTTCTGGTTTGTTCTAATTCTGCCTCCGGACTCCATCAGGCTGTCTTCAAACATGCCTTTTCTCCCTAGGGGACACTTGAGATATAGACTTGGACACCGGGACTGCTTGATTTGCTCCCAATAATTGGGATTTTTTTTACTTGTAAACTCCCTATACTTTGACGCGAACTTTGCCCTTCGCGCCCTGGGCTGGCAGCGGTACCGTACCTCGTCCAGATTGACTGGAGCGCCATTCCGTATAAGCCACTAACATGGGAGCTGCCACGGCAATCGACGAGTATGTTCCTATTAAGATGCCGACAACCAGGGCAAAGGAAAACCCGTGAAGTACTTCTCCGCCAAAAAGATACAGTGAGAGCACCGTCAGGAATGTCAGGCCGGAAGTCAAAATGGTCCGGCTCAGGGTCTGATTAATGCTCTTATTTACAATGTCCGCCAGATTCTCACGCCGCATGATTTTCACGTTCTCGCGAATGCGGTCGAAAACCACGATGGTGTCGTTCATGGAGTAGCCCACCAGCGTTAGAATCGCGGCGATAACTGTAAGGGTTATCTCCTGGTTCGTCAAGGAGAACGCCCCAACGGTGATTAAAGTATCGTGAAATACCGCCACCACGGCAGCCACACCGTAAATCAATTCAAAACGGAACCAGAGATAAACCAGCATGGCGATCAAGGAGAAAATAACCGCGAGCCATGCCTGCTTCTTTAATTGTCCGCCCACTTGCGGACCCACGATGTCCGCGCTGCGCACGCCAAAGTTGCTGGTATAAAAATCCTGCTTCAGGGCATCCAGCACCGGATCGGGAACCACGCCCTTCAGATCGTCCAGGCTTCTGAGCACGCCAGCATGGTCTTTGTCGCGCGCATCCAGAACCCGCCTTGCCTGGCGGTCATACTCAGCCGGATCGGTGTGCAGCGGATCACGCGCCACCAGTGCTGAACGCACGGCCGCGAAACCGACAGTATCGCTGTTATTAAGGTCGCGCTTGCCCGGCACCGGATTGGTTTCCAAGGCACTGATGATTTCATTCTTGCCCTTGGAAAGATCGGCCTCGCTGGTCTCTTTCAAATCCAGCTTGATCACCACTTCATTGCTGCCCGCTTCCAGGTTCTGGATCACGGCGTTGTGCAGGCCCGCTTTGTCCAAATCGGCGCGAATGGCGCCGTTATTCGGCGGGTCAACAAACTTCACGTACACCAGCGTGCCGCCGCGGAAATCAACGCCCAGCGGAATGCCGTGCCAGAACAGCATGGAAAGAATGCCGGCCACGCTGAAAATCAGCGAAAAGCTGAGGAAATACCACTTTTTGCCTAGAAAATCGATGTTTGTATTACGAAAAAATTCCACTGTATTTGACCTTTAAACTAAATGCTCAGCGCCTCGCCGCGCCCTTTGCGGCTGAGGACAGCATCGAAAATAACGCGGGAAACAAAGACCGCGGTAAACAGGTTGGCCAACAGACCAAAGATAAGCGTGAGACCAAATCCGCTCACCGGCCCGGAACCAACAAAAAACAGGATGATCGCGGAAACAATCGTCGTAACGTGCGTATCCAGAATTGTGGTCCACGCTCGATCAAAACCCTGGTCCACGGCGGCCGCGGCAGCTTTGCCGTTGCGCAATTCTTCCCGGATACGCTCAAAAATCAGCACATTCGAGTCCACGCCCATACCAACCGTGAGGATCACGCCCGCAATTCCCGGCAGCGTAAGCACCGCACCAAAGAACCCCATAAACCCAAGCAGAATAATCAGGTTCAGTATCAGCGCCAGGTCGGCATTGATTCCAGCGCCGCGATAATAGACCAGCATGAAAATCAAGACCGCAGCCATGCCGGCAACAGCAGCCTTAATGCCGGCGCGAATGGAGTCCGCGCCCAGCGAGGGGCCGACCGTGCGCTCAGTAAGATAATGCAGGCTGGCCGGCAATGAACCGGAGCGCAGCAGCATCGCCAAATCTTTGGCGCTTTCAGGAGTGAATCCACCTTCAATAATGCCGCTGTCGGAAATCTGGGAATTGATGGAAGGAGCGGTAATTACATGGTTATCCAGCACAATAGCCAGATTGCTGGGATCAGCGCTGTCTTTGCTGTGCGCCGCCGTGAACTGGGCAAACTTCTTTCCTGCCTGCGTGGTCAGGTAAAAATTTACGATTGGCTCGTTCGTGTCTGATTTTGTTCCCGGATCGGCTGTGCGGATATCGGTTCCGCCTACGACCGGGACACGGCTCACAACATAAACAGCATCGTCCTCGCCTTTTCTGGCCTTGCCATGCATCAGCACGGCATTGGGCGGAAGAATATTATTGTGCGCTGCCAGCGCGGCCTGCTCATTCGGATAAGGCGTTCCATGGTCCAGGGCTTCGCGCAACT
This sequence comes from Candidatus Angelobacter sp., assembly GCA_035653315.1. Lineage (GTDB taxonomy): Bacteria > Acidobacteriota > Terriglobia > Terriglobales > Acidobacteriaceae > Angelobacter. The sequence goes on along the minus strand of DASRCD010000324.1, from coordinate 9,433 downwards.
CCAGGCGTGCCGTGGACTGAATAATTTCTTTCACCCGCCCAGGATCATCCACGCCGGGAAGCTGGACCAGAATCTGGTTGTCGCCCAGGCCATTTTTCTGGATCAGCGGCTCGCTCACACCCAGGCTGTCCACGCGATTGCGGATTGCCTCAATGGATTTATCCAGTGTGTCGGACTTCAGTTGCGCCAAGCGGTCGGGCTTCAGCGTCAGCACCATGCTATTGTCCGCACCGTTGGTGAGCGTGTAGTCCTGCAAGCGATCGCTTATGATTCCGCGCACCGTAGAGGCGGAATCCAGAGGGACTCCCTTAATAGCAATCTTTTCCGGCTGGTTCGGGTCGGGCTTGCTGATATCGGCGTAAGTTACATGCGCCTTGCCAAGCTCATCTTTCAGCGTTTCAATGGCGCGGTCCGTATCTCCATTGATCGCGTCATTCACCTGCACCTGAAGAATCAGGTGCGTGCCGCCTTTTAAGTCCAGGCCCAGATGAATGCGGTCAGCAATGGATTCCTTTAATGCCTGTCCGGAAAAGCCCTTGGGAATGCCCAGCATGCCATACACAAAAATGAGCAGGATGCCGATGATGACTAAGGTTTTTACAAGTAAATTTTTCTGCATTTTAGCGCCAACTTCTTAGGATGATTTCTTTTCTTCATCGTCACGATTGATGGAAACTACTGACGATTTAACAACTTCCAGTCTCAGGTTGTCCGGTGGGACGCGGAGATGCACAGCATCATCCTTCACGGAAATAACCACACCGCGAATGCCGCCACCAGTGGTCACTCTGTCGCCACTCTTTAAATTGGTTAAAACTTCCTGCCAGCGCTTGGTCTTTCGCTGCTGGAAATAAAACGTGGCAAAGATAAAAAGCAGGGGCAGGAGCAGGAAAATACCCAGCCCTCCGGCGGGAGAACCGGCCTGCAACAGAAGAAAACCAATCGCATTATTGATCATGCAAGCATTGCCTTTTTAGGCGCACACACTCGTCTTACCGAGTTTCGTGAGCTGAAATACCCTGATTTGTGACCGCTGATGAATACCGCCCGGGCCTCCTGCACACGCCCCACGGCTGCCGGAGTATTTCGGAGGTTTTCTTTTTAGACGACTGAATCAGGGAGCTCAGACCAGAGACACACTGCGCGATAACACTCCTGAGAGGTCCCCAAGCGTTATAGCATGACGCACTGCTTTCATGGTGTCAAGGTAGAACGCCAGATTATGAATGGTGTTTAATACCGCCGCCAGCGGCTCTGCCGAGACAAAAAGGTGCCTCAGGTAGGCCCGGGTGTACCGTTGGCAGACCCGGCAGCCGCACAGGGGATCGGTCGGCCCCTGGTCTTGCGCAAAACGCGCATTCTTTATATTCAGCCGGCCTTCTGAGGTAAACAGCAGCCCATGCCGCGCCGCCCGTGTGGGCAGCACGCAATCCATCATGTCCACGCCCATGGCGGCATACTTCACAATTTCCTCGGGATAGCCGACTCCCATCACATAGCGCGGCTTGTCTTTGGGCAGGATTTCCAACGCCGTCGCAATCATTTCCATGGTCTTCTCGCGCGACTCGCCTACACTTAACCCGCCAATGGCATAGCCGGGAAAATCCATCTCCACCGTCCGTTCAGCCGACTCCCGCCTCAAATCCGCGTACATCCCGCCCTGCACAATGCCAAAGAGGGCTGGCGTGGGAATTCCACTTTGCACAAATTCGCTTGGAATACCCGCCGCGTACGCTTTACCTGAATCGCTCTCCCTCTGTGTTCCTTCGTGTCCTTTGTGGTTAAGCTCTTGATTTTCCGGCCTCCCGATCTCCCGATCTCCCCACGGCACCTCATGCTTATGCGCCTCAAAATAATCCTTGGAACGCTTTGCCCATCGCAACGTCATCTCCATGGATCGCCGTACCCGGTCCCGCTCCGCTGGATGTTCCGTGCATTCATCAAAAGCCATGATGATGTCTGCCCCCAGCGCAATCTGGATTTCCATGGACCGTTCCGGCGTAAACAGGTGCGATGTGCCGTCAATATGCGAGCGAAAACTCACGCCTTCCTCGCTCACTTTGCGCAGCTCGCTCAGGCTGAATACTTGGAAGCCGCCGGAATCCGTAAGCAAAGCGCGGTTCCAGCTCATAAATCGGTGCAGCCCGCCCATTTTGCGCACCAGCTCATGCCCCGGCCGCAAATAAAGATGATAAGTATTGCCCAGAATGATCTGCGCGCCCAGATCCTCCAAAACATCCTGCGGGACGGCCTTTACGGTTCCCGCCGTGCCCACCGGCATAAAAGTGGGAGTCTCTACAGGACCATGCGCAGTCTGAATGCGCGACAATCGGGCCGTACCGGCTTGAGTTTGAATTGTGAAAGGCAGGGTCACGCTTCCTATGTTACTGGCTTTCTGAAATTCCGAGCAGCAAGGAATTCCTATTGCGAACAGGATGTCAATGGACTTATTGTGAGAAGCTTAGACGTAATTCCTTGGGCGCGTTTGTGGCTCATCCAGTTGAATACCTCGTCTCGCTTATCATTCGGCCAGAAATCCTCGACAACTTTACGGGCCTCCTTCGCACGTCCGGTATAGAGGTAAGCGAACGCAATGGACAGGAGTTCACCCTTCGTCTGATTTCGAGATTCCGTCGAACCAATTCCTTTCTTAAATTGCGATAACCGCCCGGGTGAAAGTTGTTTCCTGGCCTGAGCTATTCTGCGGTCGAAAAGCGGTTTGCAGAGAGGAGTGACATCCACCAGCTTGCCATTCGCCAAATCCAGTGCAACCTCAGGGACAATAACGTCGAAGTGATAAATGTCAATTAGTTCGGGGTCACCCTGAAATGCTGCATCAGCAGTCCACAAATACCACCGGTTCGGTGTGCAGCCGTCCTGCAACCAGAACCCGTAGCCATTCTTAATTGTCGCAGAGATGCTGGGATGCGAGCCCAAACTAAGCACGTAAACCGTATCGGGGTTTCCATCTATCTGGATCACTATCGAATCGTTCAAAGGCTGCCCGAAGGGCATAACCTGAGAGACCTGTATGCCGTATGCACTCTCATCAAGAAGTGATTCCCCGGTAGTCGACTTTACAGAGACACGGCAGACGCCATTGTTGCGGGATACAGTGATTACGGCTCCTTGTACTTGCTGCACGCGATGATAAGGTTTGTTTATATTGCAAGATATCTGGTAAGGCAGGATCTTCGCTTGGGCATTGATACCCCAAAGGACTGAAACCAGCAGAATTGTTCGGTGGATTCGAACCATATTACCGGCGCTTTTCCGCCACCTTCCCCGGATTCACAATCGCCCGCGTCACCGTACCGCGTCCAATCTCAGTCGCACCGTTGTGCGCAGTCACGCGAAAAACATAGAAGCGTCCATTCTGTGATTCCAGCACGGCGTCTGCTTTCACATGCATGCCAATCGTCGTCGGCGCGCGATGCTCAATGTTAATCGCCGTTCCCACGCTGATTTCGCCTTCATCCAGAAACGGCATCATGGAATTCGCCGCGGCCCACTCCATCAGGCCAATCATGTTCGGCGTGGAGTAGATGGAAGGCAGCCCGGCATGATGAAAATTGAGAGTGTGTTTGTGCTCTACCGTTTCTTCTGCGTGGCCGCGAATACCGAGAGGGACTGGCTTTGCCATGCTTAGAAATCTATCAAATGGCTTGCCCGGAAGCATCCATAAAGAAGCACCCAAAAAAGAAAGGCCAGGTTCTGCCCTGGCCGGAAAAGATTAAATAATGACTTACTAAACTTCTCTGCTGTTTAGCGGCAATGTGCGCGAGCGTCTTCCAGTTCATGGCGGCGCTTCTCTGCCTGACGGCTGTGTTCGCCGTGTTTGCGGACGGCCTCTCTCAGGTTGAACTCAGCTTTGCGGATGCGGTCATCGCAATGCCGGTCCAGCGCCTGTGCCGGCACTATTCCAACAAGAAACATTCCAAGAACCAATGACGTTATATAGACTTTGCCCTTCTTGAGCATTACAAACCCTCCTGGTGAAATCTGTGATGTTCCTTCTAAAAACTGAAGAAATCCCCGGCAGGAAATCTCCTGCCGGAAATCCAGTTGCGTTACCCGTTATAAACCCCAAAGAACCGGTAAAGTAGCGTGCATTCCAGCGCCGGGCAGACTGGCTGCTTCCGTGTTGAGATGCATGCACAAACGGTTTGCGCTGTATAATTAAAAATTGTCCTCATGGCAACCAGACAAGCAGTAAATAGCGCAACCAACAAAGTGAAGATTCGCTCTACCACGGTAGTATGTGTGCGGCGCGGCGGCAACGTGGTGATGGCCGCGGACGGGCAGGTCACGCTGGGCGAAGGCGTTATCAAGCACACGGCGCGCAAGATACGCCGACTTTATAATGACAAAATTCTCGCCGGCTTTGCCGGTTCCACCGCGGACGCCTTCTCTCTTTTCAGCCGCTTTGAAGCCAAGCTGGAACAATATCACGGCAATCTGGGGCGCGCGGCGGTTGAGCTCGCCAAGGAATGGCGCACCGACAAAATGCTGCGTCATCTTGAAGCGCTGCTTCTCGTCGCCGATGGCACTCTCACTTTTCTCATCAGCGGCGCAGGCGATGTGATTGAACCGGATGGCGGCGTGGCGGCCATTGGCAGCGGCGGATCTTATGCGCTGGCTGCGGCGCGCGCCTTGATTGAGAATACTGACTTGCCGGCGCGCAAAATCGCGGAAGAGGCCATGAAGATCGCCGGAAAAATTTGCATTTATACCAATGAGAATTTCACTGTGGAAGAACTCTCTTCAGTGCAGGAAGCGGCAGGCGCGCCCGCGCGTTGAAATATGGCAGGCTACTCAGGAACTCCGCTGATCCAGAAAATCGGCATCAAGCCCGGGCACCGCGTGGTCCTGCAGAACCATCCCGCGAGCTTTGAAAAGGATCTGGGCGCATTTCCTGAAGGCGCGGAAAGCACAGACCGGCTTTCCGGCAAGGCCAATGTGGTCGTCTATTTCACTGACCGGCTTGCGGATTTGAAAAAAGATTTTTCGCGGCTTGCAGCGGCGCTGGTCCCGGATGGAATGGTCTGGATCAGTTGGCCCAAGAAAGCCAGCGGACGTCCGACCGATTTAACGGAAGACATCGTTCGCAAGATTGGACTTGAATACGGCCTGGTAGATGTGAAAGTTTGCGCCATTGATAAAACCTGGTCGGGACTGAAATTTGTAATTCGCGTGAAAGACAGGAAAGTGAGCAAAGCAATTAGCATCTAGCAACTGGCAAAAACTTCTACCGCAATGAACGCAAAGGCCGCAAAAGGAAATTTCATTCTCTCTATCCTTCTTCCTTTGCGTCCTCTGCGGTGAAAATGATTTGGCCAACTGCTAATTGCTGAACTTTTAAGGAGTAACATGGCAATTTTTTTACCCAGTGTGGCGGAAGAAGCTGACGTCCTGCTGGATGATCTCACCCCAAAAGAAATCGTTTCTGAGTTGGATAAGTACGTGGTTGGCCAGCATGACGCCAAGCGCGCCGTCGCCATTGCCCTGCGCAATCGCATGCGGCGGCAGAAGCTTCCGCCTGACATTGCGGAAGAAATCATGCCGAAAAACATCATCATGATCGGCCCCACCGGCGTAGGCAAAACCGAGATTGCCCGCCGACTGGCCCGTCTGGCGAATTCGCCATTTCTGAAAGTTGAAGCTTCCAAGTTCACTGAGGTCGGCTATGTGGGCCGCGATGTTGAGTCGATGATCCGCGATCTCGTCGAAATCGCCATTGATATGGTGCGCGAAGAAAAGTTGGAAGAGGTCACAGAGAAAGCTGAAGCGCAGGCCGAAGAACGGCTGCTCGATCTACTTTTGCCCGCCGCTCCCGCGCCCGCTACTTCCACCGCCGGATTTGCTCTGGCCACGGAAGAAGGCGACTCATCTTCCCGCACGCGTGAGAAGCTCCGCCAGCAATTGCGGGAAGGCAAGCTGGATGACCGCACGGTTGAGCTGGAAGTGCGTGAGCGTTCCACGCCGGCATTCGAAATCATCTCCAATCAGGGCGTGGAGGAGATGGACATTAACATCAAAGACATGCTGCCCAATCTCTTCGGCCAGCGCACAAAAAAACGCAAGATGAAAGTCAGCGAGGCCTTCGAATACCTGGTGCAGGAAGAAGAGTCCCGCCTGATTGATATGGACCAGGTTACGCGCACAGCCGTGGAGCGCGTGGAACAATCCGGCATCATCTTTCTCGACGAAATCGATAAAATCGCCGGACGCGAAAGCGGCCACGGCCCTGATGTCTCCCGCGAAGGCGTACAGCGTGACATTCTGCCCATTGTGGAAGGGACGACGGTTAACACGCGTTATGGCATGGTGCGCACCGATCACATTCTCTTCGTGGCCGCGGGCGCGTTCCACGTCTCCAAGCCAAGCGACCTGATTCCCGAGCTTCAGGGCCGCTTCCCCATCCGTGTGGAATTAAAGTCGCTGACCATGGCGGATTTCATTGCCATTCTCACCGAGCCAAAGTCATCTCTGGTCAAGCAGTACACGGCGCTTCTTGAAACAGAAGGGCTGAAGCTGCAATTCACGCGTGAAGCCCTGGATGAAGTCGCGCGCTTTGCCTTCCAGGTAAATGAAGCTACAGAAAATATCGGCGCACGCCGCCTGCATACCATCATGGAGCGCGTGCTCGATGAAATCAGCTTCAACGCCCCGGACATGGAAGAAAAAACCGTCAACGTGGACGCGGAATATGTAAAGAAAATGCTGGTGGATATTGTGAAAGACCAGGATTTGTCGCGTTATATTTTGTGATCTTTGATGCGGCAATGAAGTTGTAGACAGTTGGCTTGTTTTCTAAAAATCCCGAGCGCAGCGAAGGATCACTATGAGTAACGAGCCGCGAATTAGCGCGAGTTTTTCTGAAATCCTGAAGCGTAGCGAGGGATCACTATAGATAATGAATTTGATAACGCAGTCCATCAGTTCAGGGATTTTCTGAAAAACAATGCCTTACCGCTGGATATTGTTTGGCTCACGCCTGCAGATGTCCTTGTAACTGGTGGATCTCCTTTACTTTATGTGCGCGACTCCAATCAAAACGCTGCCGAGCAGACCGCCCGTAAAGCCTTTGCACTAGGACTGGCACATGAAAATGGCGTGTTGATCAAAGGGTTGTTTTCTAAAGAAGATAAGACATATGCTTCCATCTGGTATCCCGAGAACCATATAGAAGCAGAGTACGCTTTGCTTTCAAGGAATATAAAACTGTCTGTAAATACCTCACAGGTATTTAAAATAGTTACTGTACAGAGCGATGAAGAGTGGCTTCGCCTAGCCAACCAATACAGTGCTAAACAATCCCAGAAAATATTGCTTTTTGAATAGCTCATGATTTGAAACGTTCAATCTTCAAAGCCACTACTGATAATATTTCTCTTCTAAATTTTTCTGGCTGTAGTGATCCCTCACCCGCGGCGCGGGAATCGGGATGTTAAACAGAACTTGAAAACTCTGGTGACAATAGTGATCCCTCGCTCCGCTCGGGATTTTAGAAAAAGCGCCTTGTTCTTTGCCCTGGCCCTCTCGCTGCTTAGCGGCTGCGGCGTTCCCGGCGCTCCTTTGCCGCCATCGCTAGACATTCCAAAGTTTGTGGGTGACTTGAAAGCCGTCCGCAAGGGTGAGACTGTTACGCTTACCTGGACCACGCCAACAGAAACCACGGATGGAGAACTGGTCCGCAAGCCGGGTAAAATGCTGGTGCAGCGCGCGTTGAGCACGGGCAAAGATTCAACGCTGGATTTTAAAACCATCGCTGAGCTTCCTTTGCCGCCAGCCCTGAAAGACAATCATGGCAACACCGCTTCAGCCAAAGACTCACTGGCTGATCTGCTTCATTCCGGTACAAGCGCAAACTTCGTTGTCTATAGCGTTCTGGCGCAGGGGCGTAATGGCAAGTCGAGTGGATTACCCAATCGTGTTTCCGTTCCCCTGGTGGTTACTTCACCTCCGCCGCAGAAAGTTGAGGCCGTGCCGGTGATGGAAGGCGTTCGCGTTACCTGGGACCGGACTCCACCGCCGCAGGCTGAATCACGCCTGAGCACACAGTATGCTTATCGAATTATGCGAGAGCCAGCAGGCGCGAATGAGCCTGTGCTGGTAAAGCAGCTCAGCAGCAATGAGACTTCATTTGTCGATACCGGAATTGAATGGGAAAAGAACTATCAATATTGGGTCACTCCGGTCACGCTCTGGCAGGAAGGCAATAGAAAAGGCGAGGTCATGGGTGACGATTCCCCTGTGGTCAGCGTTCTGGCCCATGATTCCTTCCCTCCGGCAGTACCCTCAGGCTTGCAGGCGGTATTTACTCCGCTTTCTCAGAACTCTTTCATCGACCTAACCTGGACTCCGAACACTGACAATGATCTGGCCGGATACAACGTCTATCGCCGTTCCGGAAATGGGCTACCGGCAAAGATCAACTCTGAACTGATCAAAACTCCCCGGTTTGCGGACCCCGCCATTCAGCCCGGAATGAAATACTTCTACTCGGTTACGGCGGTGGATTTGCGTGGCAATGAGAGCGGCAAGTCAGAAGAAACGTCTGAGACGGTGCCCACACAGTAAGTCTTGCGATTTGACTGCCCTATAACCAGTAAGCTAGCCTCATAAGCTGGTCTGTTGATTGTAGCCGGATCATACAGGCCTGCCTTTTGCATCAGCAGGCGTCGTTTGCTTGTGGGCTTCAGAATTCCGCCATTACATGAAAACTCTGCGTAAATCTCTGATTTTGAAGCTGGTTGTTCTGTGGGTAGCCGCTCACACAATAGGTCAGGCTGAAGGCCTGAGACCTGCGCATGCCAAAAGGGGCATGGTGGTAAGCGTCCATCCGGAAGCTTCCAGGGTCGGCGCAGCCATTATGCAGCAAGGCGGCAACGCCGTGGACGCGGCGGTAGCTACTGGATTTGCTCTGGCAGTGGTCCACCCTGAAGCCGGCAACATCGGCGGGGGTGGCTTCATGCTGCTGCGCAAATCCAATGGCGAAGTCCATTTCCTGGATTTTCGCGAGAAGGCCCCTAAGGCCGCCACCCGGGACATGTATCTGGATACCCAGGGCAATCTCATTCCCAACGCCAGTCTTCTGGGCTATAAAGCAGTGGGTGTACCCGGATCGGTGGCAGGTCTGGTTTATGCCCAGCAACATTGGGGCAAGCTGCCTCTTAAAACCGTGATGCAGCCGGCAATTCGGCTGGCGCGTGAAGGTGTGCGGCTTACCTATGAAGAAGCCCACGCCATGCACTATGAAGGGGATGACGCTCAGCCAACACAGGAGGCGGACCGGGTTTTTCTTGGCGATGCCAAGCGCCTCTTCCAGCGTTCCGGAAACTATTACCACCCAGGAGAGATCTTCCGCCAACCTGAGCTAGCCCAGACTCTGGAGCGTATCGCGGCCAATCCAAATGATTTTTATAAAGGC
>DASRCD010000323.1:0-4604 GCA_035653315.1 Candidatus Angelobacter sp. | reverse complement strand
AGTCCGAAAACTTACTGCAGAATAAATATAGAAGAAGCAGTTCGGATTTGCCGGAAAGTGTCTTATAAAGAACGATAAAATGTATGTTAAGAATTGATAAGTTTGCCTTTAAGCATTTATAAACATAAGAGCTTCCAAATAATCCCGTCTGCTGGGACAGCAACTGCACATAGTCCGTTCAATCGCATAATTGAGGCTTGAGCTCAGGAATCGACACGCAGTCAAAGTAACCCTAATTGAATTGAATTTTGCGAATTGATGATCCTTAAGCATAAAAGGCGTCCCCCGTTGGGACGCCTTTTATGTTTACATAATTCGTAGGCTGATTATTGTCCGGGCGCTCTCTGTACTTCCTGCTCGGCTTGGTCCGCCTGTTTCTGCTCATTCTGCAGTTCGCTTGCGGCATTATTATCAGGCTGGACTGGCGGAACTTCCCCGGAAACTGTTCCTGTGTCCGGAGCTGCCGGCAGACCGTTCTTTCCCTGGTTTTCAGCCAGCGACTTCAAACCAGAATCCATTCTTTCGCGGAACTGGTTGTGCATCTCCTGCAAGTCACTCACTTCCACTGCGGAATTGGTGTTTACCGCACAATCGCCTTTTTTACTGCTGGCCACCTTTACGGCCACGCGATTGTTTTCATCTGGCGTGTTGCCTACGCGCATCAACACATCACCCGGCGTCAGTGAGCACTCACCGGAATCGCCCTGAAGATCGAGATTGCTGGATACGATAAATACGATCTGGTTAGGATCCAGCGCAGGCGGTACTTCCTCGCCCATATCAACGTTTTCCCCTTGCTGGGGCGGTTGCGTCTGTTGAACAGCAGCGGAAGGTTGCGGCTGCTCCGCGGCGGCCCGTTCTGCGGCCAGTTGGCGCTGGACTTCATCGGCAATCAGTTGTTTGACTTCCGGTGAAAGTGTCACCTCTGCATTCTGTTGCGAAGGAGGCACATCCTGCGGGGGATAAGCGGCTGCCGCTTCTGCGTTGGCGCGCGCTTCATAGGCCAGCCTCAGGTTTTCCGCCAGCAGATAATCCGTTAACCATAGTGAAGGGCCCGCATAGTACGGATAGGGACGAAAATAGTAGCCATAATAGGGATACCACGGATCGCTATACCATCCCCAATGGAAAGAAACATGCAGTCCCCATGGATGGAAAGCCCATCCATAAAATGCCGGTCGGTAATAATAAGCAGGTGCGTAACGATAGAAAACTACTCCGCGATAATGAAAAGACCTGTATGCATACGCATAAGACCTGCCGCCAACAATGTATGTGCGCTGAACGTAGACTCTTCCGGGACGCACGATGTATTGGCGCTCAACAAATCCCCGCCTCGGGCCAAAGCCCACAACGCGGCTGCCGCTACGAACGGCGACAAATCTCCTGTCGCCACGCAGATCACGGTGAATCACCATTCCCCGGCTGCTGATTTCCCGCACTCTTCCACGGTCATCCCGGGCTACGCGGCGGTTTCCTACATTGGATACATGCCTGAATGGTTCATAATGGCGCGCATTGCCGCCAGCCGAGCGGGAAACGGGAGAATTTACTCTTCCCGAATTGCTGTTTCTGCCGTCGTTTGAAACACGACGCCCTTCATTCGATCCACGATCAGTTCGCGGTCCATTGTTGCCACCCCGCTGATTTGAGGAAGAAGGCGTTGGGCGGTTTCTGGAATTATCGCCGCTCGATTGTCTTGTGTAAGAAGGTGACGCTGTTCTGCCTGTGCTCTCACTATTGCGCGAACGCCCGGAAGTGGCCCTTTCATTGGAGGAACTGCTGCGCGATGTGCCGCGTGCAGACGAACGTCCACTGCTTCCTGACGGCCTGCTTTCTGATGATCTGCTTCCAGAAGATCTGCGCTCAGAAGATTTGCCCTCTGATCTACCTGATGAGGACCCATGTTTTTCCTGGGCCACGCCGGTTCCGGAAGCCAGCAATAAAATACTGAAAAGAACAGAAAATACAGATATGTACATTCGCCGCATGGACATGCGCCCTCTCTTGCTTCTATTCCTATAAATTTAAAGTAGAAGTGCTACTCAGATTTATAACACTGGTCTGAACAAAAGGTCGTTAGTTTTGATATGGCCACGCGGGAATTTTTACACGGAAGTGAATCTTCTAAGTAACGCTTTGGATAGTTGACCGACTAAAAAATCGATCGCGTCAAAGGGATTGACGCCGAGCCGGGATATTTGTCTGGGAATGAATACAGACTTACGCTGAGCCGCCCGCAATGGACGGTACCAGCGTAACTTCATCTCCCTCTTTGAATGTGTAGTCTTTGCCCAGAAATCGAATGTCTTCATCGTTCACATAAATATTGAGGAAGCGGCGCACATTGCCCTGTTCATCGCGCAAGTGGGGCTTGAGTTCAGGGAAGCGGCCGCCTAATGAGTCCAGCAGGCCGTTCAAGTCCGTGGCGCTGCAATCGTAATGATCAAGATTTTCCGTATGACGGCGAAATGCGCTTGGGATGGATACTTTTATGCTCATTTACGCGGCTCCTTTGCCCGCTGCACGCGGTCCGGCAAATTCATTTTCAAGATACTGCTCAAACGCCGCCAGCCTGGGTGGAATCGGCTCGGCAACTTCAAACCTGTTTGTAAGTGCGTCTGTGGTTTTAAGACCATTGCCGGTTATGCAAAGCACGGTCGTTTCGTCTGGCCGTATACGGCCCTGCGCAAAAAGTTTACGTGCACTGGCCACCGTAACGCCGCCGGCAGTTTCAGTGAAAATGCCTTCGCTTTCCGCCAGCAGGGTCATGCCGTCCACAATCTCCGGATCGCTGGCATCTTCAGCCCATCCGCCGCTGCCAAGAATAGTTTTTGCCGCATAGAAGCCATCAGCAGGATTGCCAATGGCAAGAGAACGCGCGATGGTTGAAGGCTTCTGCGGATCAATCTCATTGCGTCCAGCCTTCACCGCCACGCTGATGGGACTGCACCCTGTGGCCTGTGCGCCAAAGAACCTGACTTGCTTTTCTTCCACCAGCCCAAGCTCCACCAGCTCTTTGAAAGCTTTATAGATTTTTGTGATCAGCGATCCGCCGGCCATTGGAACCACAACGTTATCGGGCAGCCGCCAGCCAAGTTGCTCGGCAATTTCATAACCCACGGTCTTCGATCCTTCAGCGTAATAAGGCCGCAGATTCACGTTCACAAAACCCCAGCGATGTTTGTCCGCGATTTGCGAGCACAGGCGGTTTACGTGGTCATAATTGCCGTCAATGCGGACAATCTGTGCGCCATACACCTGCGTGTTCAGGACTTTGGCCGCTTCAAGGTCGGCAGGAATAAAGATGCAGGCGCGGAAGCCCAGGCGGGCTGCCTGCGCGGCTACAGCATTGGCCAGGTTACCGGTGGAAGAACAGCTCACCACTTCAAACCCAAAATTCTTTGCCTGCGCCAGCGCCACAGCCACCACTCGATCTTTAAAGCTCAATGTGGGAAAACAGACAGCATCATTTTTGATGTAAAGAGACCGGCTGTGAAGTTTTTCGCCCAGCTTGGCTGCGCGGACAAGCGGCGTAAACCCCGCCGGAGTTGAGGCATCATAGGTTTCCGGCAAGGGCAGCAGCTCTTTATAACGCCACAAATTCGTAGGACGGTGCGCGATCTCGTCCTTGTTCACTTCCTTGCGGATACGGTCCATGTCATAGGCCACTTCCAGCGGAGCAAAGCAATTCTGGCAGAATGAAATCGGCTGGTTGCCCCATGTAGTCTTGCATTCGCGACATCGCAATTCATAACGCTGGCTGGCGCTCATTTGTTTGTCTCCTTGGTCTTTTCATACTTCGCTGTTCCGTAAAACTAAAAAACCCGCTGCCCTGAGGCAGCGGGTTCATGATTGCTGATTAAAACTTTTTATGAACCTTTCTGCCTCAATGTAAACACACGCATAGCCATGGTGTAACAGCACATGGCCATGTTGGAGACAGAAAGTAACATCGGGGAATAGTCTATAGCATTAGCCGAGAGCGGGCAATGCTTAAAAGCCGAGCTTAGTCGTGAGGAGATTGAACGAGCCGTCAGCATCATCCAGCGTCGCGGAAAAGCAAAAAGCTCCTGGAAGACGGAAATTACAAGTTAAGCGGCCACTAGCGATCATTAAATGTCTTTGGAATTAGTGATGGTGTACTCCATCCAAAGCAGGACGCAGCGCAACCTGTGCCGCCTCAAGGCGCCGTTCTTCCACACTGGATTCCTGGGTCTGGGCGCGAGCCGCAAGACTGTCATAATCGATGCCTTGCAGCCGCGGGTCTGAAACGGACACGGTGGCCAATGTGCGCCACAATGCCCATTTTCCATGAATTCCCAATTCCAGCAATTCCAGCGCTTCAAAAGTTCCAAACTCCGGCGTGTTGGCATACTTGAACTTGAGCTGGGACATTTTCTCTCCCAACGCTGCTGCCATATCTTTGATTGCGCTTGAGCTGGTTCCAACTTTTGCCGCAATGCCGCCCAGCACTTCACGATCTGTCTTTATCTCGCCTAGAAGATTGGCCGCAAATTCACCCAACGGCGTGTCAGAATGCTTGTCTCTGAGATCGTCCACCAGTTCTATTGCATGCATCGCGCCGGCAAGATGGTCCCGCA
>DASRCD010000322.1:0-2772 GCA_035653315.1 Candidatus Angelobacter sp. | reverse complement strand
GCCGCGGGCTGGACGGCACCATCATTGATTGGTACGGTCGCGGAAATGAAAATAAGAACTTTCTTGCCAATGATCAGGGAACTCAGCTATTGATGCAGGAGGCCGAGCAGCATCCCGGATTCTCTTTCGCTCTAATGATGGACATTGGCGCGAACAAGAGCTGCGAAAGGACGCCCTCCTGTAATCCCACAGAGAACCTGATTGAAGACCTGAACTATGCATACCGGACTTATCAGCAATCGCCCGCATATCTTCACTATGAGGCGCGCCCTCTCATCTTCTTCTTCGGATTTAATGGGCATGGAATTGATTGGCATCGTGTCCGCTCGCGTGTGGCTGGAAATCCAATTTTTATCTTTCGAAATTCGGGGGCTTTCGCCCAAGAAGAGAGCGGCGGCGGATTTTCATGGGTATCGCCGGAGGAGGCTAACGCCAAAGACCCAATGGCTCTCGGCTACCTTGATCACTATTATCAAACTGCCCACCGAGCGGGCACATTTTCTCTGGGCAGTGCTTACAAAGGATTTAATGATTCGAAAGCCTTATGGGGAACAAACCGCCTAATTCAACAGCAATGCGGGCAAACATGGCTGCACAGCATTGCGAATGCAAGCCAATTCTATTCTGAGCAGCAACAGATGATTGGCATTCAACTTGTCACATGGAATGACTATGAAGAAGGAACCGAATTCGAGACTGGCATCGCGAATTGCATTCAGTTGACATCATGGACCAAAGCCTCATCAGTGTATTGGAAAATTGAAGGTGATGAGAGCACCATTGATCATTTCACTGTTTTTATATCGCGTGATGGAGAGAACCTTATGTCGCTTGCAGACCTTCCCGCTGGTACGCACTCATTAGATCTGGGACGGTTTTCTCTTGAGCCGGGAAGCTATACCACATATGTGAAGGCAATCGGCAAACCTTCTTTGACAAATCAGATGTCTGAGGCGCATGAGCTTACAATCTCCGCCAGTTCCGGTGCATCAGCTCAGGTTACGCCTAAAGCACTCCAAGTTTATTCAAGTCCGGGCTCCATGGTGGGATCAGTAGTGGTAAACATTGCGGGTAATCATGGTCCTTCCAGTGATGTGTTGATTGATTTTGGCGATGGGACCGTCTTAACAGGACAAAGTAGCGCAGAGCATGTTTACAAACTCCCCGGCGTGTACACGGTGATGGTTAACGTGATCGATTCGTCTGGCCAGTGGTCAACAGCGACAATGGAGATAAATATCAATACCCAGAATAATTAAAGAAGACTTGCTCCGGCAGACACAAACTCCATGGCGCCTCCAGCATCTTACCTTGGGGCCGCCGACATTATAGATATCGCACAATAAGCTGCGCCGGTTGATTCAGGAGGAACGATGGGAACGGGCTCTGAATGCATCCTCTGTCTCGCTGATAGCAATA
This sequence comes from Candidatus Angelobacter sp., assembly GCA_035653315.1. Lineage (GTDB taxonomy): Bacteria > Acidobacteriota > Terriglobia > Terriglobales > Acidobacteriaceae > Angelobacter. The sequence goes on along the minus strand of DASRCD010000322.1, from coordinate 1,353 downwards.
TTCGCCTGAATTATATTGCGCGCACAGTAAAGAAAGAGGGATATAACGTAATTCTCTCATCATCGACTCACAACGCGGTTGCCCTTGTGGCCATTAGTAAAAAGATTGATGCGGTGGTAATTGATGAAGACATGATCTTTGGCAATGGCTCGGTCGCCGAATCCATTAAAGCAGTGAAAGTCATACCGGTCCTCATGGTCTGTGATGCAGGCCCTACCGGCGCTCTTCCACCAGGCGTGGATTTAGTCACGGCAAACGGCTCACGCCAGCAGATTGTCGCGGGCTTGGCAAAAATTTTAAAAACTCCCATCAGCATAAGCTCTAGCGCATAGGTTCTGCTTTTCTATAGGCTTTGATGTGGATTTTGCGGGACGCCGTATAAAGTTTCCAATTCGAACGCACCAAGTAAAGCGTATCGGCGCTACTCGCGTTTATTTTTCCTCGAATCCGCCCCCGGAGGCTAGTTCCCTACCCTCATATATCCGGATATTGCATTGTTTAGGAGCGATGTGCACGAAAATTATCTTTAATGATTCTGTCTTTGTCGGTACTTTCCCGAGTTCTAATGGCAAACGCACTAAATCTTGCGTAGCATCGTACTTAGTTGCGGATGAAATATTCTTGTTGATGGCCAGATTCCACTTATCCTTGCTCGCCGGAATAACGTAAACACTAAAAGCGCCAGCCGGTATTTCTGAAGTTCCAGCCAACATGCTGGTTTGACTAAAAAGAAGCAATGGAGAGCCGCCTGGCATGTACGGCTTACCGTCCTGCAACTCCACCTTATCTGCCGGCACGCTTGTGTACCGCAGACTGATCTCCTTCCCGTCTTGAAAGGTGCAGGTAGCATTCTTTGTTGGTGCTTGTGATGGCGCCTGCCCCATAAGATTGCACTGCAAACTACCTAATAGCACGAGTGCTGCAAACCACCGCATTGTTCGCTCCTTCCGTCAAATGTCATGTCCGAGCTCAATGAATCCACCGCGAGAAGTGCATTCATTCTGTGGGATGCTGTCGGGCTCCGATTAGTGGCAATCGCTGACCGCACATGTATTTATCACGAACTTGCATATGCAAGATTTTGTTTGTCCTTTCATGCCAAGTGCGAGCCCAAAGCGATTTGAGACCACGTCGTTCATTCTCACTCACAGCGCTTGACGAATCATTCTGTCGTCATCGGGCGTTTCTCTAGTGTGGCAGCGGCAGCATGCCTGCTGGCCAAGCGCCGCAAGCCCACTGGAGCGAAGTCAGAGACGATCCCCTGAATCGGGCTACAGATCTACGCTGAAGAGTGGAACTGACATTAAAAATAGCATTAAAAACAGCACTGCTTCGGCGTCACCGCTGAGGTTG
>DASRCD010000321.1:0-4635 GCA_035653315.1 Candidatus Angelobacter sp. | reverse complement strand
GGTTTCAAAATCAGAAATGTTACAAATTAGATCTCTGCGCATCTGAACTTTTCAGCAACTTACGAGGGCGTTAGCTGCCGAAACGAATTTTTGAAACCAGTTCTACCAAATCGGCTCATGCGAAGCGTGTCCCTGCATTTTTCGGTACGAACCAAGACCGCCAGAGGAGCGGCTTCGGCCAGCATACGCAAAGCCTAAAACCAGTACGTAAGCCCTAAAAAATGTAGCGTTCGCTTGAGAGTAAATTCTCGGCGATTGTTCTGCGTAGCGCGATGGTGTTCACGGCTTTATACCGGGCCAAACTGCGCAAGATCGATTCGTACTGCTCCAGGTTATTGCCTTCACAGCAAGCCGCCAGCACGGTTTGCGCAGAATTTTGAATTCTTGTTAGCGCATCGCGCAAAAAGACAGCACAAATCTCAGTTGCAGTAGCCTTTTTTTCTGAAGCTGCCGTTTTTTGCGTGCGCAGCAGCACGGACTCCATGGCGAAAACTTCCATGAAGATATCGGAAAGGTTCATCACCACTTCTTGCTGTTTTTCCAGAGTGGCGCCGTATTTGGCATCGGCCACGCCCAGCATAAGTAGCGCGACCTTTTTTGCATGGTGGACCAGCATCGTTTCCTGATTGCTGCTTTCTTCCTGATCACTACCTTCATAGCTAGAATTTAGTGAGCTGGCGGCTTCATGCAATGTCTTTCGTGCGGCTTCCAGCAGTGCCAATTCTCCACGGGCAGCGCGTTTGAGCGGCATGCCGCTGATCACCAAACGATTAATCTCGCTGGTTCCTTCAAACAGCCGGTTAATACGCGCATCGCGATAATAGCGTTCCACGGCATAATCCTGATGAAAGCCGTAGCCGCCATGAATCTGCACGCCTTCATCGGCAACATAATCCAGCATTTCCGCGGCAAAAACTTTCACCATGGAGCATTCCGCAGCATATTCTTCCACGGCCTTTAATTCGGCTTTGGCCGAATCATTTTTGTTCGAAGTATTATGTGCATCGCTGCTCAACTGCGTTTCAATCAGGCCCACCACGCGCCACGCCATGGATTCCGCGGCAAAAATGCGGATGGCCATCTCCGCCAGCTTGTGCTGAATGGCGCCAAAGTTGGCAATCGACGAACCGAAAGCCTTGCGCTGCTTCGCGTACTTGATGCTGATGCTGAGGATATTTTTGGCTGCGCCCATCACGGCCGGGCCAAGCTTCAGCCGGCCAATGTTGAGGATGTTAAAGGCTATGACGTGTCCGCGCCCAATTTCGCCGAGCACGTTTTCCACCGGCACTTTCACGTTGTCAAAATAAATGGCCGTGGTGGAGCTTCCGGTAATGCCCATCTTGTGCTCTTCCGCGCCGCTGGTCAGGCCGCCAAATGCCCGCTCCACAAGAAAGGCGGTGAACTTCTCTCCGCCGACTTTTGCAAACACGGTGAACAGGTCTGCCGCGCCGCCATTGGTGATCCACATCTTCTGGCCATTCAAAATATAATGCTTCCCATCCGCGCTTAGGTCCGCGCGTGTGCGCGCAGCCAGTGCGTCAGAACCGGCAAGCGGTTCTGTAAGCGCGTAAGCAGCCAGCAGCTCTCCCTGCACCAGCCGCGGCAGATATTTTTGCTTCTGCTGTTCGGTGCCAAAAAACAAAATGGGCAAAGAGCCAATGCCGGTGTGCGCGGAATGCCATCCGGCATAAGAAGCATCGCGGCCCATCACCTCAGCCACAATCATCACAGAAGGCAAGTCCATAGCCATGCCGCCGAACTTTTCCGGAACGGAGATGCCCAGCAGTCCCAACGGAGCTGATTTCCGCAGTACTTCCAGCGCCACGCCCGGCTTCTTGGCACGAATGGCAGGCAGGTTCGGCTCAACTTCATTCGTCCAGAATTCCTCCACCATGCGCCCTACAGCAAGATGTTCGTCAGTCAGATCTTCGCGGGTAAAAATTTCCTGCGGCGTGCTCTCCTCAAAAAGAAATGACGCGCCTTTTCTAGCGGTCTGTGGCGTAATTGTTGTAGCCATAATTTCTCCTACTGAAGTGCGGCTAACCGGCACGTTCAAATAGCCCGGCTGCACCCTGTCCGCCGCCAACGCACATGGTCACTACTCCGTAGCGGGCTTTGCGGCGCTCCATTTCATTAGCCATGGTCCCCACCATGCGCGAACCAGTCATGCCAAAGGGATGTCCTATGGCGATGGAACCGCCGTTCACGTTGAGTTTTTCCGGATCAATCCCAAGCTGGTCGCGACAGTAAATCACCTGCACGGCAAACGCTTCATTTAACTCCCAGATGTCAATGTCATCCATCTTGAGTCCGGCGCGCTTCAGCAGCTTGGGTACGGCAAAGACCGGGCCAATTCCCATTTCGTCAGGATTGCAGCCGGCAACCTGAAAGCCGCGAAAAACCAGTTGATAAGGAATGCCGAGTTGGTCTGCGCGTTGGCGCGACATGAGCAGAGTGGCGGAAGCACCGTCTGACAGTTGCGACGAATTCCCGGCGGTGACCGAACCTTGTCCGCTATGCGGATCAAAATGCGGTTTCAGCGCAAGCAGTCCTTCCAGAGTAGTGTCCGGGCGATTGCATTCGTCTTTGTCCGCCAGCACTTCTTCTTTGCTCACAACTTCATTCGTCTTTTTGTCCAGAATTGCCTTGGTAACTTTGATTGGCGCAATTTCTTTTTTGAAAAAGCCTTCCTGCTGCGCGCGGGCAGTGCGCTGCTGACTCAGTAGTGAATATTCATCCTGCGCCTGGCGGCTTACGTTGTAGCGTTTGGCCACCACTTCCGCTGTATCGCCCATCACCATATAAATGCCGGGCATTTTTTCCTGGAGCCGCGGGTTGGGGCTGCTGTCGCGCACGGCCAGGCTGATGCTCTCTACCCCGCCGCCAATTACGGCATCCGCGCCTTCATTCATAATCTGGTGTGCAGCAATGGCAATCGCGTTCAGGCCGGAAGAGCAAAACCGGTTGATGGTCGTTCCCGCAACAGAGGGGGAAAGTCCCGCCAGCATGGCGGCGATTCTTGCAACGTTGTGCCCCTGCGGGCCATGCGGCTGTCCGCAGCCCAGCACCACATCTTCAATCTCAGCGGGATCCAGTTTTGGGGTTTTGCGCAAAACATCCTGAATACAATGGGCCGCCAATTCATCCGGGCGCGTCATGTTGAACGAACCGCGAAATGATTTTGCCAGCGGCGTGCGCGAACTTGTAACAACAACAGCTTCTCTCATCGATCTCCCCAGTAAATTTTCAAATGATTTCTTATAAATCCAATATAAAACAGCGTAATCGCTGCCATACTTAACCCATCAACTCATGGTGAGCACCACCCTGCCGGAAACTTTTCCTTTTCGCAGCTCTTCCATCACCGCATTTGCTTCCGCCAAAGGACGCGTGGCTACCTGGCAATGCAGATGCCCGGCGGCAGCCATTTCTAAAACTTCCGTCAAGTCCTGTCTCGTGCCGACCGCAGAAGCCTGAATGCGGACCTCGCCGGCGGCCATCATGATAGGCGGGAAACATATCTCCACGGGAAGGCCCACTACCATCAGGCGTCCGGTGGGTCGCACACAGGAAAATGCAGTGTCATACGCGGTTTTAGCCGCTGAGGTCACAAGCGCCACGTGCGCGCCACCGGCACGCCGAATTTCCTTTACCACATTTACTGTAGATGAATTCAGGGTTTTGCTCGCCCCCAGAGAAGTAGCAAGAGCCAGCTTGTCATCGGCAATGTCCACAGCAATGATCTCAGCGCCAAATTGCTGGGCAATTTGAATGGCAAGATGTCCCAGTCCTCCAACCCCAAAGATCGCCAGCCGCTGCCCTTTGGCAACGTTTGCCTGCCTGATGGCGCGATAGACAGTAACTCCGGCGCAGAACAATGGCGCGGCCTGAGCGGATGAAACAGCATCAGGAATTTTCGTGGCATGGCTGGCTGGCGCTTTAATGAATTCAGCATAGCCGCCGTCCACGGTAACGCCGGTGATCTTCTGTTTTACGCAGAGATTTTCATAACCTTCACGGCAGAATTCGCATTCGCCGCATGTCCAGTAAATCCACGGCACGCCAACGCGGTCGCCTTTTTTTAGATTTTGAACGCCTGCCCCCGCCTGCACCACGCGGCCAGCTACTTCATGTCCGGGGATGAGCGGCATTTTCGTAATGCCGGCAAATTGTTTCCAGTCGCCATCTACCACATGCAGGTCAGAATGGCAGACGCCGCATGCTTCCACCTGAATCAGCACCTCATTTTCGCCCGGATCGGGAGTTTCTATTTCCTCAATGGCCAGCGGCTGTTTTAGTTCACGCAAGACTGCGGCTTTCATTCTTTTCACCTCAGGGACCTTGTAGCAGCACGTTTCTTTTTGGATGACGAATTTACCTGTTCCGGTTCAGAGCTTGCATTGAGAGTTTCCACAATTCTGGCAATCTGTTCACGCAGCCAGCGGTTCGGTGGATCATTGTCCGCGCTTTCATGCCAGTACAGTTGCAGCTCAAGTTGTTGCAGGCTCTTCAATGGAAACGGATAAATACGATTATTGAATTGGCGGTTGAGCATCATCGCGTAATGTTCCGGCATGGTCAGCAGCATATCGGTTTCACTCACCACCTGGCATGCGGGAAAATAATGCTGGCAGC
>DASRCD010000320.1:0-14373 GCA_035653315.1 Candidatus Angelobacter sp. | reverse complement strand
TAGCTTTGCGGCTGCTATGCCCAATATGCATAAACATGCCAAAGCGACAATTAATGTCTTCTTCATTATTCTTTGACCTCAGTTGGATTTGAGTTAGTGAGGGTCGAGGTATCACTGACGGTATCGCTTTTGCCCGACTTATGATTATTGTGAAGTGTGATTAATTTTAATAGATGTCCAGTAATAAGTCGGGCTAGTGCTGAATCTTCCCTGCGGTAGGCTAGTATATCTACCAACTTATGATCTCCGGATATGGCACAAAAGTTATTGCAGGCCGGGTCAAATACAGGTAATCCATAGCTCAATAATGCATAAGTTACGGAACCAATGATTATCACTTGTTGGGGGAAACCAAGCGGACTAAGCTCGTGGTGATTCTTAGTGTGGTCAAATTTTGCAATCTCTACATTTAGACCTTCGGCCACATGCTGAACAAACCCTGTCGCCATATTATTAGCATTAGTGGCACATTCTTCTGCTATTTTATTTTTAGTATCGTCAGATTCATTTTTTAGTTCAGGCTGCTTATCTATATAAGAATGAAAAAGGGGCTGATAAAGGGCGGTAGGGTATGTAACAATATGAGCCGTATGCGTTAGGCGCTTCGCACATTCTTTAACAGCGGAACTAAATTCTGCTATGATCGCGGGCTCTCGCTCTTGTTTTATACCTTTTCGGTTTCGATAATATCCAATATTTAATGCAGGATACACAATCCACAATTGGCCATCTGTCGTTTTATTTAAATCAGAAATTACCCTTTTAAGTAAGATATTAACATCAGTGATCGGGGCTATCTGATTATAAAAAGCCTTCAGGCCTAGGCTAGCTGTAATGGCAGTAATATATATTTCAATAATTTTGTCATATTGATCATGTAAGGGGCCGCCTGCTGTATAGAAAAGATGCAGCCCTGAACATATTGAAGCAATACTAGCTCCAATAAGGAGTGCGGGTTGTGATTCCGCCATTCGTGCTCGTGTAACATCCCACACTTCTACGAGGATCGTAGGTCGATCTTTATAATGACCGCGCATCACAAAGAGTAAGCAGAGAAGTGAAATGCAGACCCCAGCCATTACAAAAGAATATGGCCAAAGAACTGTTTCATAATGATGGCTATACAAAATGAAAACTACGGGGGGACCCAAAACCACCAAAACTGTTAATAACCAGATCGTTAGCTTTCGCAATTGTTCTCTCGCTTGCCTGTAAATTGCTAGTCGTTAAGGCCGCCTCAAAAGCCGCTATTTTATCCGACATTCCATAATCTAATAGACGTAGGCCGATAGCCTTTAACTAAATTTAATCGGGGTGTGCGGGGGATTATAGCAGAAATTTTTCGAAAATTAGCCCAATTTGAGACATCTGGCGGACATATTGGGCGGACTTGACTTTCTCTGTGTATTCGCCTATGATGCATGGATTGACAGTTCGGTCCTTCTCAGGCGGAGAGGGACCAGCGCTCCCCTTCCTACGACGAAGTGCTACCCGGGATTGCCAATCCAATCAGCTATAACAGGAGGAGAGCATGCACAACAAGGCTGTTGTCCGTGCTATCGAAGACGGCGAAACATTATCCGAAGACCGCCTCCATGGAGATGGTTTTCTCTTCAAGAAAAATGATAATGGCACACTTACATGGAAGCTGGCGGGGGGAGGGCGGTTCTTGGAGCATTTCGTAATTTGGGATCGTGATCCCTCCAAAGAATTAAGAAGGGTTTTGTTTCTGCAGCTTGAAATCGTCGGCGTGGAACAAAACGGGCAACGAATCACGCTACCCTAAGAATATGGCGCACCCCAAAGTGCGCCTTTTATTTTGCCTCCAAAAATCCCAGTTTACTTTGAATCTTGCGATTGTGGATTTTTAAATCCAAATTCTCTGTTTTTATCCGAATAGCGTGAGTAACCCCCTTGAAGTATTATTAAAGAACCTTCTGTTTCTTCTTGGGAGAATATCAATGCACTATTATGAACACACCAGCATTGAAATTGACGATCAGACGATCGCACTTCATGCACTTATAGATGCTTGTAATGGATCAATTGCTTATCGGCTCTTGGAGCATCTGGGATTCCCTTGTGTTGGTAAGCGGGTTCTTGATCTCGGGGCGGGAACCGGGCAAGTATCGCGTTTTTTATCGGGCTTCCCAGGTTTAATCATTGAAGCTTGTGACCCGGATCCCAAAGTAGCATTGCATTTTAGCAGCAACCCGGAGTTGAATCGAATTCCTTTCCATTCTGTAAATTGTTTTTCACTCGAGTTGGGTAAATTTGATGCAGTAGTTGCGCGTGGTGTGTATCATCACATCGGAAAATCCGACAGACCTTCATTCCTGAAACGTCTGCTGGACTTGGCCCCCATTGCAATTATTGCCGACGAAGGTATTCAAGAGTACTCCTCAGAAGGCGAACGGTTGCGCAACTGCGAAAAATGGTACAGATATGTCATTGCTGAAGCCCAAAGAAGAAAAATTGAGGGGCTCGCTTTAATCGAGACTGAATATCTCAGGCATGAACAGTTGGGCACCGCGGACGATGGTGGCGATTACAAAGAAAGCCCTTCTCACCTTTTGAATGACGCAGCCAAAGTAAATATGAAACCCAAAAGCGTGGATCGCTATGGTCCTTGGGATGAATTTGGTGGTGGTTTTTTTACGGCGACCTTCACCCAGTGACTTTTTATCTTTCTAATTTGTTGAAATCTTTGAGTAGTCCAGGCCCATCATCGAAAAATCTGGGATGTGTTCCGGTATCATTAAAATATTGAATCCAAAAGTTTTTGATCGCATTCCTGCGCATTTTTTCCAAAGCTGCAAATTCACGACTTTTAAGTAAACCCAGATAGACTTCTACTTTGTCAAGTCTGATGTTTCCTATACGGGCTTGTTTTGTTGCAAATTTCTGCACAGGGACAGCGCTGCTAAAGGCATCATCTGTCTTAAAGTTAAATTGCTGATCTTCCTGAATGAAGTCACTGAGAATGATAAGCAATTCCGTTGGATGATTTTTATTCAAATTGAATTCCTGTTCTGCCAACGCAACCGCACCCAGAATGTCTGTCTTTGATCCCGGATGTGCAATTGCATTGGCCTGCATCTCTTTCAAAGAAACATTCAATTTTCTCCTGAAATCACGTAAGTCCATATCGTATGCCTGCCGATTAGTCGGGACTTCAAATCGCAAAATCTTACCCGATGTCTCCGCCTCAGCGTCACCCAATATCGGAACAACTGTAAGCCTGTCTCCCCGCTGCAAATGACTAGCGAGATCGTCAATCGCCTTAAACGCCTGTTCCAGTGACTCCCGGTCAATGCTTCCGCTGATGTCAGGCAGAATTACAAATTGCCGGAACTCGCGCTTGCCGCAGCCCAACAATGCCATGGCAAGCACCGACACAATGAGAAGTTTCTTAATTTTCATTTGGCCCCCTTTGGTCGTTTTGGCGAAAGCAGCCAAAAGTCCCAACTCGCACGTTGGCAGCATGAACATCCTTGGCCGCGACAACAAATTGGACATGCTCAAGATCAAAGAATTCGACTCGACTGGGAGTGCGCCATTGCCTACGGTAATAAAGGAAGGCTACCCACCAGACCACAATTGGAAAGAGCACAAAGAAAGGCGAGACGAAGAAGATGAACCAGCCGGCTGCGAACGTGGCGAATAAGGCCGCCGCAATTGCTTTGGCAATTACAAGCCAATAAGGTTCCTGCTTTGCGCCGTGCTTGCCGCCGCGCTCATGATGAAGGCTGTAGACGGATTTCCACTGTTTGCGTTCTTCATCAAGCGCTTTCATTCCAAGTTGAAGAGCCTTTTCCTGGGCCTCAAGCTCCTTTATCGCCATAGCCCGGCGTTTGGAGAGTGCTTCAAATTTCACCTTGGCGGTCTTCCATTCCCACCAGTTCTGAATCCGGTGAGCACCGTAGTGAGTGGCGGTGGCAGCAATCACTGGAGTTGCCAGGGTGATGAAGACAAAGAAAATGGATGAAAGAATTGGGTGTCCCGAGAGGAAATCGCCGAGTGGGTTTTGATTAAGGGACGCGGCAAATGCCACCTGATAGCCACGCAGAATTCCCCAAACGATCAACCCGAAGGCAAGCATTCCAGCTACTATCCGAATTGTCACCTTCCAAATTTTTGGAAATGCGTCAGAAATAAAGCTCTCCCAGACAAAATGGAAGGTTAAACCTGCAACTGCTGCAAGCCCGAAGGCGGTAATGAACTGGGCAATTTCGTTTGTGACATTAAGGATGTCCATTGCCGGGGCAAGAAGCAGTGATTCTGAGACAAGTGCGAAGACTGCCAAGATGACCACCACAACAGGAAAAACTATGGTGAGGGTTTCCTCGCCATTCTTTTCCTCAACGACTTTGATCTTTCGTTCAACCGCCGGTCCAACTTCATCTAAATGCTGTATCTCTGCTTCGAGGCTTTTTTGCCGTGTGACTGCGGCTTTTTGCAGATTAGCTTTCTTTTCTTCAAATTTACCGTCAATTTCTTCAATGCCGGTTTCAACAGGTGTTCCGTGAGCGCCGTCGTAGAAGCCATCACATTCCACCCTGCGTGCTTCACTCAGGCGCGACATTAATGTAGGTATTGCCAGTTTCATTGCTTTTCTCCTTATAAATTTTCACCAAAAAAAGGAGCCTGCCTGTGATGGCAAACTCCAGTGTGTTACTTGGCCTGAAGCAAACGGGTCGCATCCTGCATTTTCTTGAGCTCACCTTCTTCTTTAGTAAGCTCTTTACGCAGCTCTGCTACCTTTTCTTCTTGCTTCGCGACTTGCTCCAAAATGATTTCAACAGGGGTCTTTTTGATCCAAGGTTTGCGTTTTCCACCGGAATCTCCGGCTGGAGCGCCTTGTGACCCTGCAGCATCGCTTTTCTTTTGAGCCGTCATGGGCTCCTCCTTTATTTATGTCTCTGTTTTTGTATTTCGTTTATTTCCCGCAAGACCATGAGCCTGACGCTCACAAATCTGATTTGGTCTTCAAGTCCAGCGAGAGCCCCGAGCACAACCAGATAGTCGTGCTGTTCAAGTGCTTTTAAACTTTCTGTGCAACGCTGCTGCACGTCAGCAAGAACTTTCTTTGCGGCTTCGATGATGATGCAGGTAGTTGTATCTTTGTCAGTCACTCTCGCTTTCTTGAGCAGCAAGTTCTTCTTGCGGCTCTGGAGCAGATGAGGCTTCGACGTTCTGTTTGGTGAGTTCTTCAGCCTGCTTTTTGCAGGCACGGCATTTCAATGGATCGGGATTTCGGTGCTGCTCTGATTGGTCAATAATTCGGGCGTTTGGATCGGCACTGAATTGCTCCATTGCCAGATCTGCCCCGAGATTGTGGGCTGTAGGTTTAAAGCTTTGTGTTTCTGAGTTGAGTACAAATACAGCCTTAAACTTCTGGTCTGTCATTTTTGTTTTTTCCTCCTTAGGTTTGTTTTGAGTTGTGTTTGCAGGAAGGCTTGTCTGAGCCGTCCAATTAGGGAAGGGATTGCGAGAAGAGTTGCGGAAATCAGAGATGAGATTGCGCACCGTTAGGCGGCGCTGATGCAGGGAATCAATCAGCAGCTCTAAGCCCTCTGCGTGGCTCTGACACCACTCTTCCGGAATTTCCCGAGCGATATTCCAAATTTGAGCGGCATCGATGTCTTCAATCCGTGATAAGGCTGGCTCGAAATCGTTCCAGCCGCGCACATCGGCATAGACATGGTTTCGGGCGTATACACCGCGGAGCGGTGAATCAGGGAAGTCCCATTCGCCGGCGTTGAAGCAATAACCATGATCGATAAAGACCGCATGATAGAAACGCTTGTTGGCGGTTTTTGTAAATACCGCTTGGCGGCCATCAGCATTGCCGGTCCACTTATCGAAAGCCAGGGCTCGGGTGAAGTCTTTAAGGTTTCTGACCCGCTTCAGCATCGACTCGGGCAGGTAATCAAAGACTGTTGCTCCGAGTGGGTCGGTCACATAACGTGATCCGAATTGCAAACCACTGGCGCATGGTACCGAATAATAACCTCCAAGATCGATTTTCAATTCTGGGCTGTTAGCAATAAGCCACTCTGGGACTGAGACAATTGCGACCTCCGCCATGGGGAGGCCAAGATATGTTCCAAGCTTGCTTGCCAGATATTCATTGGCAAGTATTCTGACTGCCTGAGGATTGTTGCGGAACTTTGTGACGTAGTAGTGGTTGTCAGATGCGCGAAGCAGATGGGCCTGTGCCCCACCGCGCATCTTACGAATATGCTGGACTGCGGAGACGCACTCAGTTGGATTTGTTGGTCCTATCTGCGATGGCACCTGTTTCCCTCCTTCCTTGTTAAATTTGGGCTGTCTGAGGTTTACCGGAACGGATTAAAAGCATTCAGAAACCCTTTAACCGCACCGGTCACAATCTTCTTTCCTTCGCGGGCAACGCCTCTTGCAATGCCTTTGCCTTCGCGTTTGAATTTCTGTGAAGCCTGCCTTCCAAAATTTCCTTTGCGATTTGCCATGTTTCCTCCTTGTGCAAAAATCAGTTGACCCTCACACGTTTGGTTTCTTGCGATTCCTCATTTATCAAGAGCGGGTCGTCTTTCAGAGATTGCCTTTGCTCACTCTGTGGCGGCGTACTTTCAAGTTCTTTTGATCCCTCCTTTCTTTTTTGCCCTTCTAACCACTGCTCCAGTTTTCCGATTGCTTCGCGCAAGGTCGGCAGCTCAATATGGCTGTACAGATCGTTGGTATCTTCATTGCGGCTGTGGCCCATAAGTTCCTTGCGCACATCTTTAATCACGCCTGCTTCGAGCAGCCGGGAATTGAAGGTTGAACGCAGATCTTTAAAACGGTAAGGACGGATTCCTGCCCGGCGGATGGCGGCCTTCCATCCGGTCTTGAGCTGGTGGATAGGTTTGCCGTCAAAGGTGAAAATCAGTCCTGTGGGTTTGCGTTCTTTGGCGAGCAGAGCAAAGAATCTCTTAGTCAGTGGTATTTCGCGGGATTCTCCGCCAGCGGTTTTTGAGTGCGTTACAGAAAGAACCCGGCGCGGGAAATCTATGTCTTCCCAAAGTTGGGACAGGATTTCTCCCCGACGCATGCCAGTATCAAGGCCACAGATGGTTATGTTCTTCTGGTGGTCAACAAGAGCCAGCAGTAGTTTTTCTTCATCATCCAAGCTCATCACCGGCCGCTTTTTTCTACGTGGTTTTTCCAGCCTGAGTCTTTTAAGTGGGTTATCAGGAAGAAAGCCCTGGTCCACGGCCCAATAAAGGATGTGTCTCAAGCACTGTAGGTCATGGTTAATGGTTGATTCGGTGATTTTCTTTTGGCTGTGCCGGTGCGCTCGGTAGCGGTCAATGATGCTTCTGCGGATCTGGCCAATCTCCATGCCGGCAAAATATGGCAGGATAATGTTGAGCCGCTCCCGGTGCCATGGTTTTGAGCCTGCGGCAAGAAAGCGAGTGGCGAGCTCGGAAAACTTCATGGCCGGGTTAAACTCGTGTTCCTCGACTTGAAAGCGTTTTGCTACGAGTTCTTCCTCATTCTTTTTGTCGATCAGCATCGCGAGCCGTTTGTTACTCGTGCCTGTGGACTTGCGATAGCGCTCACCATCGATCATGATGTGGCTTTCATAAATGCCGCTTGGACGCCGCCATAAACTCACAGTTGGTTTCCTCCTTTCTGTTCCTTTTGTCTCTCGAGAATCCAAGCGACCACCTGATTCCTGTAGAAAATCATTCGGCCGCTTGACCTGGAGCGAAAGCACGGCAGTCCTGCTTTCACGTGCTTTTGCCTAATGGTCCAGGCCGAGCAGCCGATAAGTTGCGCCGCGTCATAGACGCTCAACGGTTCGCCAAGTTCGATTCCATTGATTGCTTTTGCTTCTTCACTGCGGTTCATATTTCCTTTTCCCTACGGGTAATGCCTCGGGCAGTTCTGCCCGATTTAAACGCTAAAACTGAGCAATAGCCATGCGGATTTCCGAACAGTGACGAAATCCGACTACCTACCTAATCCCATTCCGCATAAGCCCACTAAAATGACGCTCGTCTTCCTTCAATGCTTATTTGACCCATCCTTGCTTTTCCGCCTGAAGACCAGCTTTCCAATCCCAGCCAGCAATCTCCGCAGTCCCTTTGGCAGCATCATCCAGACAAGCAGTAGAAGACCGAGCAGGAACCCAAGGCACATCAGCGGCAGAAGACCATTGGGATTGGTAAAGAGTTTGTGGATGTAGAAAGCGAGATAAATTCCGGCAGCAGCGAAAAATAGAAATACAGGACCGAGGCCAAGCAGGAAAATAAAGAAGCGGACAAAGAGTGATGCTTTGGGCTGCGGTGTGCTCAAATCCTTTGAGCCACACTCGGCGCAAATCTGGGCGGCCCGCGGATTTACATGCAACCGGGAGCACAGCTTGATGTTGTAGGAATTGCCGCATTTGTTGCAAAAAAGAGGCTTTCCTGTGGTGATCTGGTTGCAATTTGTACAAAGACGCATAAGGGCCTTTCATAGGAGAGGCACTTTTTGCTCACCCACGGGGCGTTTCCAGATGGGAGCAAAAAGGCCCTTGTTGTTAATTTCCTCAAGGGTTGCGAACCAGAAAACTTTCTCGGTGTGCAAGGCGGTTGTTCTTCGAAGAATATTCAGACGCCGCTCAGAGAGAACGGCAACAAGCACCCGGAAGCGGCTTTGCTTGAAAAGTGTCTGGAACTCCCCGTTTGCTGCAAGCTGGAGATACAAAGAAATTTTTCTGGACCATACTTTGAGGGATTCTGTTCCGCGATCGACCTCACAGAACAGGCAGTACATGCCGGAGGTGCTTTTCAATTCAAAGTAGCCATCCGGCATGAGTGGCGTACTTTTGGAAAGTGCTGATGGAAAAATAAGCCAGCGGGAAAACTGAACGTCGGCAACAGGAACAGGTGTAAACTTCGCCTGAATCCAGACAGAATTGACGGCAAGTTGGTGCTCAACAAATAAATCTCCAATCAGCAGGGAATTGCTCTTACGCTGGATCAAACGTCCATCCACCTCTGCAATTTGTGCACCTTTTGTGGAAAGTGAATAAATAGCTTTTGTTCCGCCTGCGCGAGTTCCCAAGAAGAAACGCCTTAAGAGGCTAGCGCGAGTCAGTTTTAGGAGGCGGTCATTGGCGCGTGTAGTGGACTTGAAACCTGCAATCTTTTTGGCCTGTTCCCGATCAATTACTTTGGCCGTCGCAAGTTCTTTCAAAAGTAGGCGGTCACGGTTGGTAAGGACAACGGCGCAAGCTTTACTCCCAGGCATCAAGCGCCTCCTCTACCGTCTGTTTTTGTTTGGGGCGTCTGCTCTGGATTTCCGCTTCAACATCAGCACGGAGACGGGCATAATTCTTTCGGGAACGGTCGAGCAAATGATGAACGTCGGTCTTCTCAAGCTTTACTTCAGGGACCTCAACTTGTTTCCATGGGTAGTGGCCGCTCTTAACGACAAAATTCTTTTTGGGCAGGTTTTTTAAGAGCTCTACAAGGGGCTTTCCACCGTCAAGCATTGCTGCAACAATTCCGGCATCATCATTTGAGAGCTGAAAAGCAATATGCGTCCCGATTGCCTGCACGGCTGACCGCATGTTCTTCGGAAATTGGTCGAGATACTGGTTTGCAGAAACGATTGAGACACCAAATTTGCGAGCTTCTGCCAATAGCACATCAAGGTCGGAATCAGCCGTAAGCAGGTTTTGGATTTCATCGAGGTAAAGTGAGTAAATGTTGCGGGACTTCCGGGCAAAGATCGCGCTAGCGATTTGTGCCATGAGCAGGCTGCCGAGCGTAGCTGAGTGTTTTCCAAGCAGTCCTTTATTCAGGTCAACCAGCACGATTTTTCCGCTGTCCATTGCATCAAGAACAGAGAAACTCGATTGCTGTTGTCCCAGGATGTGCCGGAAGTGTGGATCAGAAGCAAACTCGCTGGTCTTATTAAGGATGGGATTTCTGACCGTGGCCTTCATCGCCTCGCTCATCGGTTCAAAGCGGTTTTCAAAGTAGTCTTTAACCTCGGGATTGGTGACGCGCTTTAAGCATTTCTTCCGGAAAGCTGAATTGGAGAGCAGTGCTGAAAGTTCAAGGATTGTCAGTTCATTGTCAGCAAGGACGTGAAGCGAGTTGCGCAGTATTTCTTCCGTTTGCGGCCCGAAGTGAGAAAGTCCCCAGCGCTCTTTAATGATCGCGGCAAGACCGATGATCGAAACAAAACTGTGCTGGCCCCTATGGCCTTCAAGTGGATTAAATCCAACGGACCACAACTGGTTTGCCGGCTCAATCACAACGACCCTGCTGCTTAGGTCCTTGCCAGTTCTTTTTTCTTCAAAGGCTATTGCTTGGAGAATCAGCGGAATGAGAGTTCCATGGGGATCGAAGATAATAAAGCCGCGACTGGATCGGATATCCTGAAGGCAGAGGAAGAGAATTAGAAAGCTCTTGCCCTGGCCGGTTTTTCCCAAGATCACCAGATGCTCGGCGCGCTTCAATTGCGGCAGGAAATACTTGAGCTTTGTAACCCGGCCATCCACAACAATTTTTCCGAGGGCCAGGCCGCCGGTAAGTCTGCGCTTGAACAAACGCGTCAAACTGTTCCAGAGGCTCGCAATGATGTTTTCGATGAAGGGCATGCTTTAAAAGTCGATTACGAATTAAAATTTTTCGACTGGTCGAGTATGGAAAGAAGGGCGGGTTTTCGGGAATAACACCTTATTGAGTTTTTGTAATTTCGGACAGAATTTTAGGAAGAGTGCGGGAAAGTGATTATTTATTGCGGAATGCGTTGTAATGCAGGCAGAACCGGGCCCACTCAGGGCGAAGTTGGCGCGGTAATTCTGGAGTCATTAATAGCAGCTCTGTGACAGTCTGGGGATGCAAATAGCCTCTACTTAAGTCTGTCTTGTCACGCAGCAGCTTTATGGCAGACCTGTTTCCTTCCGGGGAATCGCTGCTCAATCCGGCAGCTGCGGCCCAGTTCACATTCAGGCCCTTGTGGATGTCATCCTTGGGCCAGCTTTTGAGCGCATATTCCATGAGATTAAATGCCTTCTCCCAATCGGAACTGCTGTCTGTAATGTACAGATGCCGCTCACTAATGTCTTTGATCTCGGCTGCTGTGGCATTGGGCTTGTATTTGTAATTGGCAAGCAGCCTGCCAGCCAGTTGGTAATTCTTATGTGCCTCTTTTACGGCATTGCTGTGCAATTGGACGGTGGCAAGCTGCTTGTAATGTTCGGGGTCGATTGGGTGGGACCCGGCTTCAAAGGCCCGCTTACTCCGCTTAATCCAAGGCAAAGCTGTATCAAACTCACTGCGGTTAATGAGGGCCTGGGAAATGAGCAGTGAGGTCTTGCCGATGCTGAATAATTCATCTTTGCTCAGCGTTTCTTTATATAACCTCTCTTCCGCACGACATGCTCTCACGCCGAATTCCAGCGATGAGCGGCAGCAGCCGGCGTGAAGGTAAATTTCGGCAAGCAGATGGTAAAGCTTTGCTCCAGCACGGCGAAGGGAGATGTTTTCCCATGAAGGCCTGCTTACTTTTCGCAGTAGCAATCCAAGCTCTTTTGCGCCAGCATGGTCCCGGACTTTTTCCCAGAAATGCCTTCCGAATGCGTCAATTTGTTGCTCAAGCTCAGTTAATCTGAGAGGGGCTTTCAGTTCATCTTCGTTTATTTCTATATCTCTAAGAAGTTCGTCGGCTGCCATCCCGGCAAGGTTCGTATCATAAAGAGTGTTTTCAACTTTGCGCGGAATAAGTCGATTGACATCACGCCAAACGATGACTGGGATGCTGCTTGCTGACTTATTAAAGAGCCGTGCAATTGTTGTAACAGGTACACCCTGGTCAACCTGCCATCGAATTGCGCCGCTGTAGTCCCTATGTTCCATCTGCCTTACGAATGTTTCTTCATTTTGATGATTTTAACTTGTATCTGGTTCTTTCATTTCAGCGGAGTGCTGTTCTTGTTTGATTGCAGTAACACCCGCAGATTGCGGGTCTTCCCCCTCAGGCGGCAAGTCATAATTGGCGATCAGGACTTCTTTGTACACCTTACCTGCTTTGCGCTGTGAGCTGTAGGAAAAAGTTAAGCCGCGAATTTTGAAATCCGCAAAGATTTCGCGGACCTCCGGAACATCATTGAGCGAAAGCAGGAATTGGCCCTGAATTGTCTTAAGCAGCTGCGCAAGTTCTATGTAGTCCTCTTTGCTGAAATTGAATCTGTAATATGGGCGGTTAAAATATGGCGGATCGAGATAGAAGAAAGTGTCCGGGCGATCATATTTTTTCAATATATCCTGATACGGCAGACATTCAAGTTGAACACCAAGCAGCCTCTCATGGGCAAGGTGCAACACCATGGGAATGCGGTGCGGATTGTAATTAGAGCCATCTTGAACACTAATTGTGAAGTTCTTACGGTTGATAAGCCCACCATAACAATTTTTCTGAAGATAAAAAAAGCGGGCTGCGCGCTGGATGTCAGAAAGAGTTTTCGGGTCTTGCTGTTGGAACAGGTCAAACCACTTTCGGCTTACGATACAAAATTGCAGGTACCGGACCAATTCCTGCTCATGGAGTTGGCAGACGCGTAGGAAATTAAAAATCTCTTCGTCAAGATCATTCAGAATCTCGACATTCGAAGGCTGTTTGTGAAAGAACACTTGAGCGCCGCCGCAGAATGGTTCGATATAACAGTTATGTTCGGGAATAAGAGAGATGATTTTCTGGGCAATGCGGTTTTTGCCGCCCAGATACGAGAGTGGTCCGACCATGTAAATTGAGGTTTAATAATCAGAGAGCAGGCGTTCTGTTTGGAAATAAAGCCCAAGCAGCGCAGCATCCAGCAGTTCCTTGCTGGACGACGATTCCCGAAGCTGCGGGAAGATTCGTTGACCTATGTCCCGCAAGACTGCTCGGCTAGAAATTGGCGGGTGGCTGTATGAGGCAAAGAGAACATCATTTGTAGCAGCTGAAACTGGGATGCTGCGTTCGCGGAGAAGCTGCTCGACAAGGTTCGTCAACTCAGCCATTCGGCTCATAAGGCCGTCTGGTATTTCTTCAATGCCTCCCGCTTCAATCTCGCAGCGCTCAATGATGTAATTGACGAAAGCTGTTACTGCCAGCGACGCTTTATCTGGTTTGGCTTGAAATGAGCGGACCTGCCAAAAAGATAATTTCAAACCTTCGAAAACGGCTACAGCTACAGAGCGCCTGCCAACCACAAAAGCCGCAAATTTATTTTTCATTCTGTTTGGTTGGTTAATTTTCTAAAAGCACCAAAGAATCCGTCGCCTAAGCTACCTGCTCTTCGCGCCTCTTGGTATGCCTGAAGCAATAGCTCTTTTGGAAAATGCTCAAAGAGTACAAGATAGCGGCTGAGGTTTGGGAGGTCCTGAAGGCGCGCTGTCATTCTCAAGGCAAGAAATTGAAGAGGACTTGATGGCAGGAATTGAGCAGAACTGGCCAATCTCTCAAGGATTGTGGGCATAATTTATTGAAATTAATTTTGGGCTAGAACGATTTCAGTTTTTAACTCACGGTAGAGCTGCGGGAACAACTCTTCAATATTCATTTTGTAAATGATAGTGAGTTTGATTGCGATTTCGAATGGGGGCGGCCTGCGCCCCCGTTCATATTTTGAAAGCATGGTGGTGCTTGCGTGTCCGAGCAGTCGTGCAACTTGTTTTTGTGACATGCGCAGACGCCTTCTTGCAACCCACAGGTTGTTAAAGTCATTTTTGTTTTTATGCATTCTTCCTCCTGGCCAATTCAGCATGCCAGAGGCTAGAAGATCGAAAAAGAGGGCAAAATTTGCCAGATACTTCGCATTTTGACAATCGTGGAGATAAGCTGTGAATTGCTTCCCCGAACCTGCATGATCTGGCAAAATTTGCCTCCTGCCTTTACCCAAAGAAACCTGCTATGTAGTAAACATGCTTACAAATGACATTCCCAATCAGGACATCCGGTTGGGACGGCTGCGGTCGCGTTATCCCGGCAAAAGTGATGACGAATTGATGACCCTCATGCGTTTTCTGGATCGATATGTTGAAATTGCGCTCAGTATTTATCTTGAGGCGACGGAACCCATTACACCGGATGAACCATGAAATTAAAAAATCCCGGCACACGCCGGGACTTTTGACAGCTTTAGTTTTGTTTTCTACGCTGTATTAAAGGTCGATTCCCCTACCATTAAGTAATCAATCAAAACACATGAAAGAATTCTTTTCTTATGTGCGGGTTTCCACGACCCGACAAGGAGAGGACGGCGTCTCGCTCCAGCAACAAAAAGATGCAAACGAAAGTTGTGCAGCCCGCCGTGGAGTAAAAATTTGCCAGCTCTTTGAAGAACAAGAGACCGCAGCAAAGCGG
>DASRCD010000319.1:0-4124 GCA_035653315.1 Candidatus Angelobacter sp. | reverse complement strand
TAACAACTCGCTTCTGCTTTCATTGCGCTGCAATCCCATGTGGTCCCATATCTGAATTGGGGCAAACCTACGCCAATCTGGGATGGTTTGGGTAATAATATACTTGACTGACTGCGAAAATTAGGCTAAGATTTTGCTTGTCATGGAAAGCCCACAGACCTTACAGCAAGCCATCCAGTTCTTTACCGATTACGAAAACTGCCGTTCTTTCATGGTTAACGTTCGCTGGCCAGATGGTAGGGTGCGCTGCCCTCATTGCAACTCTGAGAATGTGGGCTACCTTGAGAAAGCGCGTGTGTACCGCTGCTATAGCGACCATCCAAAGCAAAAGTTTTCGCTCAAGGTTGGAACCATCTTTGAAGATTCTCCTATCGGACTCGACAAGTGGCTTCCCGCTGTCTGGTTGCTCGTAACCTGCAAAAACGGAATCAGCTCTTACGAAATTCATCGCGCCTTGGGCGTTACCCAAAAGACTGCATGGTTCATGCTGCATCGAATTCGTCTCGCTATGCAGTGCGGCTCTTTCGTAAAACTTGGTGGAAACGGCGGCAATGTTGAAGTGGACGAAACCTACATCGGCGGCAAAGCCAGATTCATGCACAAAAGCAAGAGAGCAAAAATGACCGCGCCGGGAATGCCCAAAGGTGCAGCCAATAAAGCCATCGTTGCCGGATTCTTTGAGCGTGGTACTCGCAAAGTGAGAACTCAGGTAATTCCGGATCGCGAAAAAAGCACCTTTCACGCCATGGTGAAGGAAAATGTTGAGTTTGGCTCTGGCCTCTTTACCGATGATTGCCATTCCTATTGGGGACTTGATAAAGAGTATGTCCATCAGATTGTCGATCATGCAGAGCGTTACGTGGACGGCCAAATTCACACTAATAGTCTGGAAAATTTCTGGAGTCTTTTGAAGCGCGGACTCAAAGGAACCTATGTTGCTGTGGAACCATTTCATTTGTTTCGGTATCTTGACGAACAAACTTTCCGCTTCAACAATCGCGCAACCAAAGACAATCCGCTGAATGATGCAGATCGTTTCCAATTGGCAATGTCACAGATTGTCGGAAAGCGGCTGACTTACGCTGGCCTAACTGGCAAGGTGGGAGAAACGGCGGCCTTCTAATCCTTATCGCTTGAAGCGCGGGAAGCGGAAGTCTTAGACGTTCGCTTCCGCGCCTTGGCTTTTTTTTCAGCGTCAAGTTTGGCTTTGATTTCCGAATGCGGAACTGCAACTAGACGCTGCATGAAATTTTTGAAGCGGTCAAAATCGCCTGTCTCATTCTTGGCGGAAGGTTTTGGGCGATGCACCACTCGCAGAGGTCTCCGTAAGGAGATCATGCAATGGTGTGCCCAAAAAGTCAACACATCCTTATTAAAGATATTTCTTATGCGCTCAATCCAGCAAGCAAAGGGCACAGATACTTTATGGTTTTGAGTTTCTTTGGTGATGAGAGCTACAACGATAAAATTTTTACATTCGGCGGGTTTATGGCCCTTGAAACCGAATGGACAAAATTGGAACGCAAGTGGAAAAGGCGCGTTAAAAAAGCTGGTGTCTCACGCTTCCATGCCGCCGAACTAAATGGGTACAAAAAAGAATTCGAGAGCTGGCGCGGCACTTCTAAATCAAAAGACTTTGTTGTCCCTCTTCTCAATATCATCAAGCATCGCAAGATGGTTGGTTTCAGTTTCGCAATGCTTCTTGACGATTACCGGAATTACACCTCGCCCGTTGCCAAAGACAAGCTCGGATCGCCCTATATTTGCTGTTTCAAACACTGCATTGCAATGGCAGCACAGCTAATGCACTCTATGCCGCCAGAGGATAAATTTGCAGTAATCATTGACAGAAATTCAGAAGAGAATGATGCGGTAAAAATGTTTTACCGAATCAAGGACGATCCCACTGTTCCCTACAGGCATCGACTTGCAACTTGTGTCCCTGGCAGCTGGCAAGAATACGTTCCCCTTCAGGCTGCGGACATGATTGCATACGACACTTTCAAGCTGCTAGATGACACTCACGTTCACGGGAAAAGCAAATGGCGCAAATCACTTGAAGCTTTATATGCTTCTGCGCAGCTTCACGGAAAATTTTTCGATAAAGATTCCTTTGAATCAATCAAAGAAAAAATCGAGGTTTGCCCAGCAAATACAGTTATTATTGGGGACCGCAATGATTTCAACGAAAGAGAGCAAAAATGAAAATCAGCAAAAACACGACAGAGGCGCAAGCGATACGGATTGCTAACGATACACTGGCTAAGCTTGAGAGCTTAGATCGTAGGGTTTCAGAATTAGAAAAAAAGGTTAAGAAGCTTTCCGAGCTTTCCGAAAGGCCAGAGTCTTAACCTGTTTTTCAAGAGTATCGATACGCTTTTCAAGCCGCTCCATGATGCTATTTGCTTGGCGGCAGATCGTTCCCAATTCGGCGAGTCCTTCCTTAGTCATTTCAATCTCCAAATAAAAACCCGCCTTTCGGCGGGTCGCAGGTTATTCGCTGTGTAGAGGTGGCCAGCGTTTTATTCGTTTGTAATTGTGACTTTTCCAGTCGGAAAAATCGGGAGTTATGCGAAGGTACGGGTCAAGGTCAAAACCCAAATAGGTTCTGTCCTTGAAGAGAATCCCGATTGCCATGTCATCGTCGTTTGTTGAGACTTCAACCCGTTCGACAACTTTTCCCCGGACAACAGCGAAGGGGTCTAGTTTGCGTTTCTTGCGGGAACCTGTACGCTTGTTAGCAGCCATGATTCGCCTTTCATCGGAAGGTGATTTGTGGTCAGGGACGTGTTCTGGCTACAACCGGAGCACGTCCCGTTCTGCTTATAACCGCATCACCAAAAAGAACGCAACGAAAAAGAAGCGAATTAATCGCAAAAAACCGCGATTTCCCGCCATCTCCCGCCGAAGTCAGTCAACTATATTATTGCCGATGGTTTGGGATGAACAGGGAGGGGGTAGGGCGGGGATAAAGTTTACTTATCAATAAACATTCCAGACGTATTGAATCATCAGAAGATGCAATTCAGAAGGGTGGCAAACAAGTTTGAAATAATGGGGCTGAGTCGCCAAGTTGAGCCGTTTGACCCCTGGTAGATGCAAGACTAAAATCGCGGCCATCCGCAAATAACCGGTCTGCCCAACCGGCCAATTCATCACATGAGGTAAGTTCATTACCATGTTGCCTAAAAAGATCATCTTATTTGTCCTGCTTTCTGCTTTTGTGACTCTCGCCGCTCATACAGCCACTTCGGGAAATTCGCACAATGCAAATCCTGCCGTGCCCGCTCCGCCAAAGACAAACGTGGAACCGGTAAAAGAGACGATCAACGGTGTGGAGATCACCGATCCCTACCGTTGGCTGGAAGATCAGAACAGTCCGGAGACGCGCGCCTGGATTAACGCGCAGAATGCATACACGGACAGCCTTCTTTCCAAGGTACCGGGGCGTGACGTCACTGAGAAGGAAATTGCCGCGCTGAGCAAGATTGATGCAATGGGCGCTCCGCGCGTGGAAAATGACCGTTATTTTTTCAGCAAGCGGTCGGCGGATCAGGACCAGGCATCGCTTTACATGCGTAAAGGCCTGCAAGGCAAGGACGAATTGCTGATTGATCCGCTGCCCATGAGCCCGAACCACACGGTCACGGTGAACCTGAATGATGTTTCCATTGATGGCTCAATGCTGGCTTATTCCATTCGCCAGGGCGGCGCGGACGAGGTTACACCGCATTTATTTGACGTGGATGCGCACAAAGACCTGCCGGACAGCTTTCCGAAAGGCCGCTACGCAGGAATTTCCCTCACCGGAGACAAAAGCGCGGTTTATTACTCGCTGGTGACCAAAGAAGGTCCGCGGGTGTTTGTGCACAAGGTCGGGACCAATTCCGCGAACGACACAGAAATTTTTGGCAAAGGCTACGGCCCGGAGAAAATTATCTCGGTCGGAGTCTCTGAGGACGACCATTATTTGCAGATTACCGTCTCTCATGGGTCGGCAGATGTCACGGAGCTTTATTTCCAGGACCTGAAAAATAAAGGCCCGATTGTGACCCTGGTGAAAGACCTGCCATCGGGATTTTTTGGGCAGATTGCTGGCGACAAGATGTATGTGCGCACCAACT
>DASRCD010000318.1:0-5209 GCA_035653315.1 Candidatus Angelobacter sp. | reverse complement strand
AGTATTGACGACGCGCTTCCTGCGTACTGTAATCTTCTTGCAACTCGGTAACGAAAAATGTCCACATTAGCTGTTGGCGGCTGTATTGCCTGCTAAGGATTCTCATCGACAGGTTGCAAGTAAAGCACTACTCTTTTACTTCTTCCTGTTTAATATTGGCTCTATTATCACTGGCGGAGGCGGGGACAGCGAATCGCCCTGAATAGTATCTTTAAACACCTGGCTCCAAAGCGCGAGCACTTTTTTCTTGTTAAATCTTTCCAATACCTCAGGCGCTCGCCCAGCCAGTCTCGCGCGTTCCTGAGGATTGCCCATCAGGCGATTCAAAGCTGTTGCCATGGCGCTAATGTCTTCGGCAGGAACCAAGAGGCCGTCGACATTATGGCGAATTATATCTCCCGGACCTGAAGGACAATCAAAGCTAATCACAGGCAGGCCGCAAGCCATGGCTTCAGCCAGCGCAAGGCCATACCCTTCAAACCGGGAGGAGAAAGCAAACAGATCAGCTCGACGAAGTATAGGAAATGGGTCACTAACCTGGCCGAGAAAACGGACACGTTCCTGCAATCCCAATTTTGCGGCTTGGAGCTTAAGCGGACTCTCCAGCGGTCCACTACCTAAAATTTCAAGTGACCAGTCGGGATGTTGCCCCGCAATTCGCGCGAATGCCTCCAGAAGGAGATCAAATCCTTTTTGTTCTACCAGCCTCCCCATGGCAGCGAGCACATGGCCATCAGAATCCTTATCCGAATTCAACTTTCTGGTCGCGAAGCCATCATGCGGGCGAAGAAAATTGGGGATCACATAACCCTTGATCTTTATCATTTGCTTAAAGCACTCAAGTGTTGCCTGCGTTTCGACCACGAGGCCGGCGGCAAATGGATAGAGCGCGCGCCGCATGCTTCCCCAGAAAAATCCCACTTTATACAATTTTGGGTTAGCCCTTTCCGAAACCACCACTGGAATCCGCATCAATCTTGTCGCAAGAAGCGTGAGAACTGCGGGACGCGGCATAAAAGCGATAATCAGATCAGGCTCAGATTCCCGGATAGCGCGCCTAAGCGCAGGTAGCCGCCAAAATTTCTTGAGAAACCATTGCACACCAGATGGCCATCGCCGGGGTAGATTGACTTTGTTGAGCTTTACAGCGGGATGAAGAAAATAAGCAGGTGCATCAAACTCATCCAAAGTCAGAATAGTAACAACTTTGCCCTGCTCTGCCCATTCACTGGCCAAATCGGACATTACGCGTTCCGCTCCGCCTCCTTCGAGCGTCGAAATAACCAGGGTAAGTCTACAAAGCTTCTCTTGCAGAGGGGCTGTTACCGGCCTGTGGTATCGCGAAAGCAGTCTCAGGGAACAGGCGCATAGGAACAGCAATGATCCAACACTGACGATTGAAGTGGAGAGAGCAATGCCCGCCACTCCCCATATTCTCATCAGGGCCAGATTCATTACTATGTTGACCACGAGGTTAATTCCTGAGGCATACATCAGGAAATCATTGCGTCGAGCCGACGAAATAAAACGTACAAATAGCATCGCAAGTACATAAAAAGGAATCTGAAGGCAGAAAAACATCTGCACCCGGCTGACTATATCCGTATCCCCGCTGGTAAAAGCCCCACGCTGGAAGAGCAGCTTTACCAGGGGCCGGGAAAATATCATCAAGAGCGCTGTCAGGGGAATGGTTACGGAGAGCACAAGTAGGGAGTATCGCTTCAGCGTATGTCTGCAACCCTGCCAATTACTGTCGGCAGCCATTCGGGAGAAATATGGCAAAGTGGCGGTCCCAAGTGCTGTGGCTCCAATGGCAAGCAATCCTGTGGTGATTTTACTGCCGTAACTTAACGCCGAAATACTTCCCGCCCCCAGCATTGCAGCCATGGATTGGTCCACCAACGGGGTAGCTCCCATCAGAAGAGCTCCGGCCATCATGGGGCCGGTTTGAGATACTACTGCGCGCACCTGAGGATCCAATCCATGCCAGCGCAGCCCTCCGGCAATCCGATGGATTCTTGCGAGCGAATACAGAAATACTGCTTCCAGGAAGCTGCCTGCAACCGTCCCAACAACCAATGCGAAGCCCGAACTTGGACTTCTCCAGAGAGCAATGCAAGCCATGATTGCTAAAGGCGTGAGAATAGGGACCATAGCCGGCACCGCAAATTTTTCAATGGCATTCAAGACGGAAGCCATAAAAGTGCTTAGCCCGCTAAATACCAGCCATGGCGCTAGCAAATAAAGAAAGTCACGCGTAAGCAATTGCTTTTGTGGACTGAAGCTGTGGGCCAGATAAGGAAGATATAGATGAGCAGAAGATGCAAGCAGCAAAGCTGCCAGGCACAGGACAACCCCCGTAATTGCCATCACGCTGGAAAGCAACTTTTGGCCTGCCTGGATACCGTCTTTTTGTTTTACCTCGACCAACACCGGAACAAGGGCCGTTGAAACCGCGCCAACAATCAGATTGAGGACAAAGGCAGGCAACATGAACGCGAAAAGAAAAGCGTCCAAGTTGTCACTCCGGCCAAAGGAATGAGCAACCGCAAGATCTTTTACGATTGTGCTGGCCTTGACTACAACCGTGGCCAATGCAACGGCAAATGCCGCCCGAAAGATTCGTTTGTTGACGGAATCGTGAGGACTAAAGGACGGGATTCTCATTGCATAGTGTTGGCGTTATGCCATTATAGCTGAGACATTGCCTGTTATCAGGCCAGATAACATGCAATGATCGTGTCCCTGGACTGAAGCTCGACACTTCATCGCCAAGAACATAATGTAATTCTCGTTTTCGTGTTTCCTATGTGGCGTGGATCTGATTCAAACAAATTCAAGCGGGCATCAAATGACAACACAGCCGCCGAGAGCGTCCCTCGCTTTCAGCGGTCATGATTGTGAGTGCTTCACAAGCCTAGCGAACTCAATTTGATATTTCATCTGTTAAACGCTTTATCTCTACTTATGGCCGTGCTGCAGGATGGCTGTTTGTGCTCGAGGTCAACGTGCCGACACAAACCAAAGATTCCGACTGACCTATAACAGCATTCCTGCTCCTGGCGCATGTGTTGCTGATACGTTCCCAATGGTGTTGCACATTCCCGCTGGTTCGGTCATCACAGTCCAAGCGTATTCCTTTGCCAACAATACCAGCATTTGCTCTGCTTATGGGTGCGTCGGAAACGTAACTTGGACGCTTCAATAATTGGGGCTGGTTTCTATCACAACCGCGCATGATCCGAGCATACGCGCCAACTTACTCCTGGCTCGTATGCTCAGGCGGTCTCCAAGTAAAAAATAGCCGCTGCACCATAGCCCCATATTCGCGACGCTGTTCACCTTCCAGCCATTTCCTTCTATGCGCCGCTTCCATATCGCCGGATGAAGCCAGTACATCTCAGTAATCCAGTTGCCCTTTTCGCCGTGCCTGCATGGCAAGAGCGTATAACGAATGCGCTCCATCATTGACATATGGTGCTGCCTGATGGTTGGGGCAGCAGCGCCATTATTTTTTTTGGGTAAAAACTTACTCGCAATTCTTACGGCCACATCCGGATAATGAACAATGCTGCTCCACAGTCGCCATGTAATCGTGGGCACAACATGAATAGCCGTTCCTCCTGGTCGGAGTACCCGCGCCATCTCTTTATAAAGTTGCGGCTCATCTATTAAATGCTCAAGAACGTGAGATGAAAATATCAGATCAAAAGAGGAATCAGGGAAAGGTATATTAAGCCCATCATAGTCGATCACGTCTATGATTCGATGCTGGCTGTAGTTACCATTGCAAACATCTATTCCCTTGGCTGACCTTGCCAATCGCTGAATGGCTTTAAGTTGAACGCCGCTTCCGCTTCCGATTTCAAGAACATCTGCTCCCTTAAACCGTTCGCCGTATCGAGAAAAAACTCTGGCTAATTCCTCTCGGCGAAGGCTGTTGATTGATTCGATAGCGTGCAGCATGTCCCACGAAGTTTACCTTATTCACAGGGACTACTGAATCAAATCCACCATCCAAAACTTAGGCGTGTAGGTATTAGAGGCGGCAACATTTACCGTTACCTTTACGGTAACGGCATTCGCGAAGTTCTCAGCTAATGCTGTGCTTCCGGTATTGTTGGCTAAAATTGTCCCTGCATCAAAGATCATAGAGATGTTATTCTGAGCATTCTGAACGCCTGCCTTATTCGTTACGTACACATCGCCCTGGATGTTGTTAGCTGATGCCGCAGATGTGGTGCTGTAAAGAGTTGTGGCGCCAATCGTAATCTTTATAAGCAGGCCCACGGCATTGTTGTTTAGCAGCCCGAATTTGATATGAAATCCCTTTCGTGCCTGAATCGTGTTTGCAGGTATGGTGTATGTGTAAAGAGTCTGGTCAGTACTGTTGCCGGTAACGGCGGTGAGCGCGTCCTGAGAATTCAGCAGCGTGACAATATTTGAGCTGGCTGCCTGTGTGAGCTGCCAGTTGATCGTGTCGATTGTCGGCGTGGTCAATGAAGGTGACGTGCCAAAAACCAGTGATCCGCTACCCGTTTCATCAGAAATCACCCCGGCCAATTGCGCTGATGTAGTTGCGGCGAAGGCAGACAGATTGTGGTATAGCTTCCTGCCGTGAATGAGCCATAACAGACACGCTGCCCGTATGTTGACTACCGCCGTCCTGGACTTCCTGAATGCGCGGCGCCCGTAAAGCTTCTAATCCCTAAATGATTTGTCATCCGAACGATTCGCGAAGCGCGCAGCACCTGCACACAAGCAGGGTGGAAGGATGCAGTTTTCATCTGCAGGAAGTTTTAGCCATTTGGAATCGTGCAGTAATAAATCCCATTCACAAACGGCTCGCCGGGCTGCTGTCTATGCGCGATGTTGACCACCTTGCCGCCCGCACCGCAACAATTTGCTCCACGGCTTCTCCGGCATGGCAATCATGCGAATAGGACTTAGCTTCAGCCGGTTATATAAAAATGAATGGGCCACTCCCAGCCCGCGTAGCAGCCGGTAAGCCCTGCGGCGAAGCTGCAGCCAGTTGCGTCACGGCATATGAACTGGAAGTTGGAACACCAGCAGCCCTCTGGACTGCAGAGGGAGTTATTTTTTAACCATCTGAACTCTCGAACATCTTCCTTCGGGGCTCAAATGATGTAGTTAGTCAAGCCTACTTCATGCCGAACACCCCAAATGGTTGCTTTTCAGTGACTTAGAA
>DASRCD010000317.1:0-7751 GCA_035653315.1 Candidatus Angelobacter sp. | reverse complement strand
CCGGAGCGATCCAATGTCCATGATTATAGTAGTGGCAATTCTTGCAGGCATCGCGCTGCTGGCCAGCTTTATTCCCGCCCGCAGGGCGACAAAAGTGAACCCAATGGTAGCTTTGCGCTATGAATGAGAAAATGAAAGGTTGGTAATTTGGTAATTAAGTGATTGAGGATTCACGCCATTAAGCAGAATGATTGAATTGGCAGGCCGCAATCAAAAAAGGACACATGATTCAGCTACGGAATGTTGAAAAAACCATCAAGAGCCCGGCTGGTACAGTGTGGCTGCTGCGCCGTATCAATATTGATATCAAAGAAGGCGAATTCGTCACCATTATGGGGCCTTCCGGCGCAGGAAAGACGACGCTGCTGAGCATTATTGGAATGCTGGATGACGGCTGGGCAGGAGAATACTATTTTGGTGAAAGCGCGGTGCATAAACTGGATCGCAAAAGACGCGCTGAACTGAACCGAAAATATGTGGGTTTCGTCTTCCAGAGCTATCATCTGCTGGACAATCTGACAGTCCAGGAAAACATTGATGTTCCGCTTTCCTACCGTGATATTGCGCGGGCGCAGCGGGCTTCAATGGTTGCGGACATTCTGGATAGGTTTCAGATTGTCGGCAAAAAGGATTTGTATCCCAACCAGCTTTCCGGCGGACAACAGCAATTAGTAGGTGTTGCGCGCGCCGTGGCGGGCAATCCCAAGCTTATTCTGGCTGACGAGCCGACCGGCAATCTCCATTCGGGGCAAGCCAGGGAGATCATGGAATTATTCCGCAAGTTGAACCAGCAGGGAACCACGATTATCCAGGTTACGCATTCAGAGGCGAACGCTGCGTTTGGAAGCCGTCTTATCCAATTAAAAGATGGATGGGTTGTTGAAGATTCCGCCGTGGTTCCAAGCAATGCTACAGCATAGAAAAATTAGCCCTGGAGACTTTGTTGTCGACTAAAGCACAAGAGCTTGTAAGCACCGTGGCGGTGAAAGCCGAGCCGGTGCGCATACTGATTGCAGACGATCAGGCGGATATTCGCGAAGCGCTGCGCTTGCTGCTTAAGGCTGAAGGATTTGCAACCGAAACTGTCAGTAGTCCGGGCGCTGCTTTGGAAGCAGTGCAAAGCAACGAATTCGATATTGTTTTAATGGACCTGAATTACCAGCGGGACACAACTTCCGGGCAGGAAGGAATTGATTTGCTCTCTCGCATTCAATCCGCGGACAGCAAGCTGCCTGTTGTGGTCATGACTGCGTGGGGCAGCGTTGAACTGGCGGTAGAGGCCATGCGGCGGGGAGCGAGGGATTTTATCCAGAAACCCTGGGACAATCACCGGCTGCTGAGCATTATTCGCACCCAGGTTGACCTGTATCGCACCATGCGGCGGGCGGAACGGCTGGAAGCGGAAAACAGTTTGCTGCGGGCGCAAAACCGTCCGGTGTTTATTGCCGAATCAAAAGCCATGGAGCCTTTGCTGACCTTGCTGAGCCGCGTTGGCCCCAGCGATGCCAACGTTTTAATTACAGGGGAACATGGCACAGGAAAAGAAGTAGTGGCGCAAACCCTGCATGCGCTTTCCCCGCGCAGCGGACGCCCCATGATTACCGTTAACACCGGCGGCTTGCCGGAAGGCACATTTGAGAGCGAGCTGTTTGGACATGTAAAAGGCGCATTTACGGATGCCCGTATGGACCGGGTGGGTAGGTTTGAACTGGCTGACAGGGGAACCCTTTTTCTGGATGAAATCGCAAATGTGCCGATCAAGCAGCAAGCCAAGCTGTTGCGTGTTCTTGAGACTGGCGAAATGGAACGGGTTGGATCTTCAAAAACGCACAGAGTCGATGTCCGCGTGATTTCCGCCACAAACGCTGACCTGAAACTGGAAAGCGCGGAAGGGCGGTTCCGTTCCGACCTGCTTTTCCGGTTGAATACGGTTGAGCTTCATATTCCACCGTTGCGCGAACGCAAAGAAGACATTCCTTTGCTGGCCGCGCATTTTCTCAACCAGTATGCGCAGCGATACCGCAAGCCTGTAAAGAGTTTTGATCAGGCGGCATTACAGAAGATGCTGGAGCATACGTGGCCGGGGAACGTTCGCGAACTCGACCATGCAACCGAGCGCGCCGTGCTTCTGAGCACCAGTGAGGAAATACAGCCTTCTGATCTGGGCCTGCAAAGTGAGAAAGCCGGCGCGGCCAAGATTGAAGATTTGAGCCTGGAAGAAGTGGAAAACCTGCTGATTAAAAAGGCGCTCTCGCGCCATTCAGGTAATATCAGCCATGCGGCAGATGCGCTCGGGTTGAGCCGTAGCGCCCTGTATCGCCGCATGCAAAAGTATGGCCTCTGACCTGCATCCCCGAGTTGTCCGCAGCAGCCCTGCCGCAAAATTGCCGGAACACAGGATCAGGCTGAACTTTGATACGCGCATTCTGCTGATGACCCTTCTGATCAGCCTGCCCGGCGCGATTGTGGCGGAACTTTTTCTCTGGCTGGGCAATCACTCCATGGAGTTGAAATGGACGGTTACTTTGTTTATCGCGCTGGCCTGGATGATTGGCAGCTCAATGCTGCATGCGCAAATCATCCGGCCCATGCAGACTTTATCCAACATGGTGGCGGCGATCAGAGAAGAAGATTTTTCCTTCCGCTTGCGCGTCGCCGGACGCGAAGACTCGCTGGCTGACCTAATCTATGAAATTAATTCGCTTGCCATGCGGTTGCAGCAACAGAAGGTGAGTGCGCTGGAAGCGACTGCCTTGCTAAAAAAAGTGATGATGGAGATTGACGTTGCCGTTTTTACTTTTGACCAACAGCAGAGGTTGCGCATTGTGAACCGCGCGGGAGAGCAATTGATGGGGCGCATTGCTCCGCGCATGCTGGGACTCACCGCTGAAGAGCTTGGGCTACAAGAATTTTTGCAGTCGCCTGAGCCGCAAACAGTGCAGATGACTTTTCCCGGCAAACATGGGCGCTGGGCCATAAGCCATACGGCATTTCGGGAAAATGGCGTGCCGCATGAATTGCTCATTGTTTCTGACCTCAGCCGTGCCTTGCGGGAAGAAGAGCGCCAAGCATGGCAGAGACTGATCCGGGTCTTGGGGCATGAACTCAACAACTCACTGGCTCCAATCAAATCCATTGCCGGAACCCTAGGCTCGCTTACCATGCGCGCGGCTCTGCCGGAAGATGTTTCCCAGGACATGCAACAAGGGCTTCGCGTGATTGAAAATCGCGTGGAGTCACTGAACCGGTTTATGCAGGCATACACCCAGCTGGCTCGCATGCCCGCGCCTACGCGAACACACATTGATATTGCTCCACTTGTGCAGCGCGCGGCGTCACTTGAACGGCGGTTGCAAGTAAAAACATTGGATGGGCCCGCCGTGGCCATTGATGCTGATCCTGACCAGATTGAGCAGGTGCTCATCAATCTGATCCGCAATGCCGTGGATGCTTCGCTTGATCCGAGCATCAAGCGTCCCGGATGCGTGGAAGTGGGCTGGCGTACGAATGCGCGCAGCGTTGAAATCTTCATTCGTGATGAAGGGCCGGGACTTCTCAACAGTGACAATCTTTTTGTGCCATTCTTCACCACAAAACATGGTGGAAGCGGCATAGGGCTTATTTTGAGCCGGCAGATAGCCGAAGCACATGGAGGAGTACTGCAGCTTTCGAATCGCCATGACCGCACAGGATGTGAAGCCGTGATCGCTCTGCCGATTACCTATGACGGACTTCCAAAAATAAACTTGTAAGTTGTTGAAACCCATGGGCTTGCACCCGAACAAAATTGGAAATTTTAAATTACCTTTGTAATCCGAGGGCATGTTCTTTTGGATACGGCATGAGGCACTTTGGGGTAATATGCCGGTGTTCCTCCCCACAGGCTTGCACAGGTGCTCCAAGATGCAAGAGAACTCAGAAGCCAATACCACCGGTACGGCTACCGCTACTGCAACCGCAGTGGCACCGCGAACGGACCGCCTTGAGTTAGTGAAAGAGCTTCCGCGAGGAAGCGTCGGCGTCGTTCACCAGGCAAGGAACCCCCAGCAAAATCGCTCTGTTGCATTGCGGAAATTTGATGTTCCGGAGTGGCTGGAAAATGTAAGCGACCTGCAGAAACAGATTCTCACTGAGGCCAAGGCCGCCAGCGCACTTGAACACCCGAACATTGCGCGGCTCTACACCTGCGGTTATAAAGATTTTACGATTTTCATGACGGCGGAGTTTGTTGAGGGTCCAAGCCTCAAGGAACTGATTACCAAGCGCCAGCCTGAACTCGGCGATGTGCTGCAATTCGCCAAACAGCTTTGCGATGCGCTGGACTATGCCCACAACAAGGGCGTGTTCCATCACTTTCTGAATCCGATGAACATCAAAGTGCTGCCGGACGGCACTTTGAAAATCCTGGATTTTGGCTTGCTCCGCGACAAGAACCTGCTGACACAGAGCCCGGCCAAGAAGCTGGAAAATGAACCTTATCTTTCACCTGAGCAGGTGAAGAGTAAGCCGGCGGACCGCGCGGCCAATCTCTTCAGCGTGGCGACCATGCTGTATGAAATGTACACAGGCCGCAGTCCGTTTTATGGAAAGCATCTGGGCGAGGTGGACCGCGGCATCACAGAGGTTGATCCACATCCTCTCGGCATGGCGCATCCAAGAGTTTCAGAAACAATTTCACGGGTCATACTGAAAGCGCTTTCCAAGAATCCTTCTGACAGATATCTTACCGGCCAGCATTTATTTACAGCGCTGGAAGAAGCAGCCAAAGCGCCGCACGTGGCGCGGGCCAATTCAACTGGATCTATGCCTGCGTACCGCGAAGGGAGCAATAATCCTTCCGCCAGCCAGGCAATGAAGGCAGCACCCTCGCCTTCCGCAAGCCAAACTTTCAAAGCAATACCGTCCGCTAATTCAAGCCAGGTAATGAAAGCGCAGGCGCCGGCTACAACGCGCGTTCCGGCGGCACAGACGCAAGCCAGAATCCCTGTGCGCACAGCAAATCATTGGAAGCTTGTGGGCGGAGTGGTTGGCGGACTTTGCCTGATTATTGGGCTGGCATTGATATTCCAGCGCCGCCCCTCAGAGTTGCCGGCGGATGATGCAGGCACGCAACAGCAGGCGCAGACTGTTCCGGGCGCACAGCCGCCTTTCAGCCATGCGACTACCGGCTCAGCAAAGAGCAGCCATACTGCTGCCGCTGCACCGCCAAGGCCGGTGAGAGCAGCGCGGAACGCCCCGGCAGCACCTGCTGCTGCTCCCGCACCTACGGAAGGGCAGCTTATTGTTTCATCATTACCGATGGGAGCCACGGTGGAGATTGAAGGCCATGCGGGACAATCCTGGAAAGCGCCGCAAACGATTCCATCGCTCGCGCCGGGAACTTATAAGGTCACATTCAACTTACCGGGATTTGCCACAGAGACGCGCAGTGTGCAGGTGGTTGCCGGAGCACGCACACCGCTGGATGTCCGGATGACGGCAGTGAAGGGATTTGTGACGATTACGGGCTCACCCGCAGGAGCGCATGTTTTCATCAACGGCAAAGACACTGGCAAGTTAACGCCAGGGGAATTTATTGTTGATCCAGGAACGCAGAGCATCACGCTTCGCAAACAAGGCTATCTGGATGCAAACACTGACCTGAAGGTGGCGGCAGGACAGTCTGTCAATTATTCGCCCAGCCTGCTAGTGGCCGGCCGCACTGACAATATCAAACTTGTGGGCGGAGGCATGGGTAAGATGTTTGGCAATAATGGATCAGCCCACGACCTGGCCCGCATTGAAATCAAATCTGAACCAAAGGGCGCGCAGGTGACCATCAACGGTACTCCGTTGCAAAAGACCACGCCATTGGAAATCCAGGTTGAAGCAGGCAATTACGACATCCTGATCCAGAAAGATGGCTATAAACCGGTGAGAGAAAGCGCGATTGTAGGAGTGGAAGACCGAATTAAGATTGACAGGTCACTATCAAAATAAGTCTTTTTAAAATCGAGAGGACGCGGGTAGCGGGTTCTGCTGCCCGCTTTTTATTGGGGGATTAACGCGCTCGATTCAATTTCCAGATAGAATAAAAGCTGAGTATTTCATATCCGCTAAGCCCTGCGTAGTGCTGAGCTGAAGAGACTGTATTGAATTCCAAGATCCGTAATATTGCTATTATTGCCCACGTTGACCACGGTAAAACCACGCTGGTAGATGCCATGCTGCGCCAGAGCGGCGCATTTCGCGCCAATGAGGCCGTGGTGGACCGCGTAATGGACTCCAATGAACTGGAGCGCGAGCGCGGCATCACGATTTTGGCCAAGAATACCGCTATTTGGTATCACGATATAAAAATTAACATTGTGGATACACCGGGCCACAGCGACTTTGGCGGTGAGGTGGAGCGTGCCTTGAAGATGGTGGATGGCGTCATGCTGCTGGTGGATGCCAGCGAAGGCCCTCTTCCGCAAACTCGCTATGTACTGAGCAAGGCTCTGGAGGCAGGACTGCCCCCGGTGGTGGTGATCAATAAAATTGACAGGCCGGATGCGCGAGCACAGGAAGTGCTCAATGAGCTCTATGATCTTTTTATTGATCTGGACGCGCGCGAAGACCAGCTTGGATTCCCGGTGCTATACACCAACGCGAAAGCAGGCACTGCTTCTACAGATACAGGCGTTCCGGGCGAAGACCTGCGGCCGCTTTTTGACGCAATTCTAGAGAATACTCCTCCGCCAGCGGGCAATGTGGAGAACGCGTTGCAGATCCTTGTGGCGAACCTGGATTACAGTGATTACCTGGGACGGCTGGCCATTGCCCGCGTGTTCAATGGGCAATTACGCGCCGGAGAAGAAGTGGGGATTGCGAAGCTGGATGGATCACTGCAAAAAGTTAAGATCACGAAACTATTTTCCTTCAGCGGGCTTAAACGCGTTGATATTGAAAAGACCGAGCTGGGCGATATTGTGGCGATTGCCGGAGTGGAAGGGATTGGGATTGGCGAGACAATCACGAACCTTGAGAACCCCGCGCCGCTGCCGCATATTGTGATTGACGAGCCAACCATTGCCATGCAGTTTTCCGTGAATACGTCGCCTTTTTCAGGCCGCGAAGGAACTTATGTCACGTCGCGCAATTTGCGGGACCGTCTGCAAAAAGAATTGCTGACGAACGTTTCTCTGCGCGTGGAAGAGATACATGGCGCAACGGACTCATTTAAAGTCCTGGGCCGCGGCGAATTGCAGCTCTCCATCCTGATTGAGACCATGCGCCGTGAAGGCTATGAACTGGCCGTAGGAAAACCGGAGATTGTAACCAAGCGCATTGACGGCAAGCTGATGGAGCCGCAGGAAAAGCTGATGGTGGATATACCAGAGGCGTTCATTGGCGTGGTGATTGAGAAACTGGGCGCGCGCAAAGGCCAGATGATCAAGATGCACAATCATGGGTCAGGGCGCGTGCGGCTGGAGTTCACCATTCCCAGCCGAGGCATGATTGGATTGCGCTCAGAGATGCTGACCGATACGCGCGGCACGGTGATCATGAATTCGCTTTTTGACGGCTATACGGAATGGCTGGGCGAAATTCCACACCGAATGACTGGCGCGCTGGTGGCTGATCGCAATGGCACTTCAACAGCTTACGCGTTGTGGAGCCTGCAGGAGCGTGGCGTTTTGTTTGTGGGCGCGGGCGTTGAGTTATACGAAGGAATGATTGTGGGTGAAAACGCCCGTGAAGTTGACTTGGACGTAAACGCCGTCAGGGAA
>DASRCD010000316.1:0-9039 GCA_035653315.1 Candidatus Angelobacter sp. | reverse complement strand
TCCAGCTTGAACGGACGCTGCAACAAATCTGCCTTCACCAGGTGCCCCGGTATAAAGTCCGTGCCAAAGCGTTCCGCCTGCTTGCGCATGTTGTTGATCAGATCCGGCCCTTGTATGCCGTCAGGAAAGCCGGGAAAATTTTCCACCAGCGTGGTCAGCGAAAGCTGCCCGCCCGGCTCATGGCCTTCAATCACCAGCGGGCGCAGGTTCGCGCGCGCCGCATAAATTGCTGCGGTGAGGCCGGAGCAGCCTGTTCCCAGAATCACTGTATCGCGAACGGAATTTTCCATAGCTTCCATTAGATTCATGACCTTCAATTTAGTTTCATGGCTTGGCGGCCGGCTTTTTTGGGGGGACAGCCGTTGATTTTGCCGGGTTTAGCCATGCAATATCGGAGTGGAACGAAGTGCGGAGCCCCAATGCCGCGCGGTATCGTGCCATGATTTCTGTTGCTTGCGCGAACAGCGGCTCATAACTTTTCTGGTCTGCT
Organism: Candidatus Angelobacter sp.; assembly: GCA_035653315.1. Classification (GTDB taxonomy): domain Bacteria; phylum Acidobacteriota; class Terriglobia; order Terriglobales; family Acidobacteriaceae; genus Angelobacter. Next base: position 8,549 of record DASRCD010000316.1, on the reverse strand, counting down.
TCTTCACAGCGTGTAAGCACCGCGGAGCTTTTGTTCAGCCGCTCCACGCGAATGCGCGAGACCGGCGTATCCACGGAGAGCACTGCCAGGGGCGGCGCGGCATTGGCGGAAACGCGGCTTTCCAGGACTACTTCAAGAAATTCTTTGGGATCGCGCGCATGCAGCACCAGTATCTCCACGGTATTCGTGGAATCCGTGCTCATGGAATACTGCGCCGTCACCAGCGGCGACTCCGCCGCAAAATCCCTGCGCAGCCGGACAAACTTTGCGTCCGGCGCATCTTTCAGCGTGGTGCGCCCGCGTGAAATTTCAAAGTCCGTGCTGAAGGCAGGCTTGCCCTGCACTGCGGTCAACGCATTCTTCAGGATCGTCTGCTCCTCCGTTCCCGGCGTGCAGACGTTCAGGTAGTTCACCTTGACTTTTGGTTTACCGTCATTTTGCGGCGCAGGCGACGGCTGCTCCTGCTGCGCGGCGCAAGCAATCGTCAGCAAAAATATGGGAATAAGAGCGCGTCTAAGCACGGTTTGGATTGTAGCAGTTTTCTTATGAATCCCGAGCGTAGCGAGGGATCCCTATTGCCCTAAAACAGTCAGCCGCGAATGAACACGAATAAACACAAATTGATGAAAGCTATCGCGTGCGGATTCGCGCCATTTAAGATCTTTGTGAGTATAGTGATCCCTCACCCGCTAAAGCGGGATTTGGGATTTTAGAAAAACATCACCAAATATTCACCGCCATTTATTGTCTAAGATAATTATCCACCCATCCATTCACCGTCTTGTACCAGAGCCGGCTGTTTTGCGGCTTTAGCACCCAGTGGCCTTCGTCAGGGAAATAAAGCATTTTTGAAGGGATGTTCAAGCGCTGCAACGTGGTAAAAAGCTGGAAGCCTTCTGACACGTCGAGTCTGTAATCCAATTGTCCATGCACCACCAGCGTCGGCGTCTTGAACTGCGCGGCAAACAAATGTGGCGACCATTTGCGATATGCCTCGCGATTGTTCCATAGCTCGCCGCCGAACTCCCATTCAGGGAACCACAGCTCTTCTGTCGATCCATACGCTGACTCTGTATTGAACATGCCATCATGGGAGACAAGGCACTTGAAGCGGTTCGTGTGCCCAAGAATCCAGTTGATCATGTAGCCGCCGTAGCTCGCTCCCAGCGCGCACTCGCGGTCTTTGTCAATAAAGGGATAGGTTTTCTCGGCATAATCCATGCCGTTCATCAGGTCAATATATGGCTTGCCGCCCCAGTCTTTATTCACGCCATCCACAAAGTCCTGGCCGTAACCGGTGCTTCCGCGCGGATTCACCATAATGACTATGTATCCACCTGCCGCAAACAGCTCAGCATTCCAGCGATACGACCATTCATCGCCCCATTGGCCTTGCGGGCCGCCATGAATCAAAAACTTTACCGGATATTTTTGTGCTGGATTGAAGTTGGGCGGCTTCAGCAAAAAGCCCTGGACCTTCGTCCCACCTGCTCCGGAAAACCAGAAAGGCTCAACCGGCTGCATGGCTACCTTCGCCAGCACTGCGTCATTCATGTGGCTTAGCGGCTCTGCGTCTTTGCCGCCAAGCGCTAATTTGTAAACTTCGTTTGGCGCCTGCACAGACAAGCGCGTGAATACCAGAGTTTTGCCGTCCGGTGAGACGCTTACTTCATCATTCACGCCGCCCGCAACTTCCTGAATCGGTTTGCCGCCTTTTGCGGCGCTGATTGCCGCCTGCACATCCAGCCGATAGATTGGCGCCCCGCCCTGATATTCTGAAGTAAAGTAGATGGACCTGGAATCCGGCGTCCATGCGTAGGCTTCCACCCACTGGTCAAAATCTTCCGTCAGGTTTTTGATCTCGCCGGTTTTGCGATCGCACACCACCAGCCGGAAGCGGTCACTTTCATAGCCTGCGCGTTTTTGCATGCGCCATGCCAGCCACTTGCCATCGGGGGAATAGACCGGGGTTGAATCGCTGCCCGGACTATTGCTCAACTTCTTTGGCGTCCCGCCGGTAATCGGCACCACAAAAATGTCATTGTTCGTGCTGATCGCCGGAACTTCATCCCAGTTGCTGGTAAAAGCCACTTCTTTTCCATCAGGAGAAATCGCGTAGGCGTCCTGCCCGCCCAGGCTGAAAGGCGGCACGTCATGGTTTCCTGGTGTAAGGTCTTTAGCGACTCCACCTTCTGCGGGCACAACAAAAAGATGGCTCCGCTTCTCGCCGCTGTAATGGTTCCAATGGCGAAACAGCAGGTGCTCAAAGATCTGCGCCTTTACCTTTGATTTGGCCTGTGCGTCATCGCCATATTTGTTGCAGGCATCGTCCTGGCAGCCCGGATACACCGACGAAGTAAAAACAATGTTCTTGCCATCCGGCGACCAGATGGCCCCATCTGCCTCAGTAGAAATGTTGGTGATCTTGTGTGGAAGCGCGCCCAGCATCCCGGAGTCAGGATCAAAGCCTCCAATCCATACCTGCGAGCCGCCATCCTCTGAACTGATATAAAGATAACTTTTGCCATCGGGTGACCAGCGTCCACCGCTTTCACCGGAAGGATTGGAAGGCAACTGGCGCGCCGTGCCGCCAGCCAAAGGGACCACCCACAGATGCGGCGTCCTGGTATTGGCCTGTAAATCCACCTCCACGGCGCTGAATAACACCCACTTTCCATTGGGCGAAATTACCGGCCCATCCACGCGCTTAAGCGCCATCATGTCTTCAAAAGTAAATATCTTTTTGCGGACAGGCTGGGCGGCAGGCTGCCCCAAAGCCATTTCCACAGGTAAAATAGCCATAAGCGAAACAAATAGTGGCAGCAATCGCAAACAACGGCGCATCCGGTCTCCTTCAAGGGAAAGCACGCCAGTTTAAACATTTTTCCGGTTTCAGACCAGCGCAGTTTGCCTGCCCGGGGTTAACGCTTAAGGTTTTCAAGAGGGACGCTTCATGAAATTTCTTTTTTCCAGCCTGCGGGTCATTCTTATTCTCACGGCTTTTATTTCGCCTGCGGCGCTGCTGGCTGATACCAATTGTGAAGAAGGAGCAGGCCCGCTCGATACGGCGCAGCCCAAGGGCATAACTCCGCAACAAATCATTGAGAAATTTGCCGCGCGCGAAGAAATTTTCCGCGAGGCCCGCAACAATTACACCTATACGCAGGACATCACCGTACAGGAACTGGATGGCAATACCGTGACGGGTGAATTCCGCCTGGTGCAGGACATTCTGTATGACGACAAAGGCAATCGACTGGAAAATGTAACCTTCGCGCCGCAACCCTCATTGCATCAGCTCAGCCTCAGCCGCGAGGATTATGAGGATTTCCGCTACAAAATGGCTTTCATTCTTACGACTACCGATTTACCGCATTACAACCTGCTCTACGTGGGACAGCAGAAAGTGGATGAGTTGGATACTTACGTTTTTGATATTGCCCCTAAAACTATTGAAAAAGGGCAGCGCTACTTTCAAGGACGCCTTTGGGTTGACAACCATGATCTGCAGATTGTGAAGAGCTGCGGCCAAACCGTGCCGCAAACCGTGGCCAGCGGAAAGAAGAAAAATGCGCAGGAAAATCTGAGCCCCAAGTTCGTGGCTTATCGTGAACAGATTGATGGCCAGTACTGGTTCCCCACTTATATCAAGGCCGATGACACTCTCCATTTCCGCACTGGCGACATACACATGCGCGAAATCATTAAGCTGACGAATTACAAACGGTTTGGCTCTAAGACAAGAATCATCTTTAAGGGTGAAGCGAAAGAAGATCCCAAAGAGCCGGAGAAGAAACCATAAAGCACGTGGCTCTTAGCACCAATAGGCCATCCTTGCGCGGGATGGCCTTACATTTTGATTTGTTAAGCCATCATTGCTGGCCTGCTCTCCGCATCTAAATACTTAAATCAACTGACAAAAGAGGGAAGATCTATGAGATTCCCAGGATTCGTGTCTCGCGCATGGATGGCGCTGCTTGTTCTGGCGCTTCCGTTGGTCATGAAAGCAGAGACAAACTGCGATGCAGGCAATGGTCCGCTCAATACGGCGCAGCCGCAGGGTATTTCCGTTGAAGACATCATCCAGAAGTTTGCCGGACGTGAAGCTATCTTCAAAAATGCCCGCAATCAGTACACCTATACACAGGAAGTCATCGTCCAGACGCTGGACGGCGACACTGTTGACGGCGAATTCCGCGAAACCACTGACGTGCTTTATGACGACCACGGCCGCCGGATTGAAAACGTAACCTATGCGCCGCAGAATACGCTCTCGCGCATTATCCTGACCAAGGAAGATTACGATGATTTTCGCAATCGCCTGCCCTTTGTGCTCACCTCGCAAGACCTTGCCGAATACAACATTCTTTATGCCGGGCAGCAGCATGTGGATGAACTGGATACTTATGTATTCGATGTAGCGCCAAAAAAGTACGATAAAAACGGCGGGCCGCGTTATTTCCAGGGGCGTATCTGGGTGGACAACCACGATTTTCAGATCGTGAAGACCTGCGGCAAGAACGTGCCGGATATTCACAAGAAAAACAATGAAAACCTGACTCCAAAATTCGTGACCTATCGTGAGCAGGTGGATGGGCAGTACTGGTTCCCCACCTATACCAAGGCCGATGATGACTTGCACTTCTCCAGCGGCGATGTCCGCGTGCGGGAGATCGTGAAATATACCAACTACAAACGATTCGGCTCCAAGACAAGAATTATTTTTGGCGGCGAGGTCAAAGACAACAACGGCTCAGGACCTAAATAATAGGAAGTCAGCCTTTAGTATTTAGTTCTTAGCATTTAGCAGAGATTGTTTATTAAGGTTTGGCTACTAATGGCTAAGTGCTAATGGCTGTTAGTGATGTAACAGCCACATGACCCAGCCAGCCACAAACATGCACACCATGAAAACGCCGAAGCAATAGGCCGCGTAGCGGATCATTTCATCTTTGGTGTTGCGCTGGGTAATGCCAAATACAATGGAAGCGAAGAAGGCAAAGATTGTTGCTGCGCTGAAATGGGAGAGCTGCAGGGCAAGCATCATTGTTTTTTTCCAATGGCAATATGGTAAGCATCAACGGCGGCCATGATATTCAAAAGCCCCGCCACCACAATATATTTGGTCCCATAATCGGCAATGGCGGTCGTAATGTTGATGCCGCCCCAATCCAGCATGCGCCCCAGAATATAGAGCGCTCCGGAGCCAAGATCGCCGATGAATCCCAGAATGTCCAGCAGGTCGCCGGTATTGGGCTTATAAATCTTGCCCTGCATTCCCAAGCCAAAAGCAAACATGGCCACCACGGAAATCATGATGAGCACGCCGCGTATCCAGCGTTTCTGCATCAGGTGGCCCGCGCCGGGAATAAGCCAGCCCACAATCGCCGGCATGGCGGTTGCGGCGGTCAGGGAAACAGGCGCGGCTGTGGGTGCAATCGTGGATGTGCTTTCGCTTTTTGCCATTAAATAAGGACCAGTTCGCTTTGTATTTTACCTGTTACTTCCGCTGCGCCGTTACGGGTAAGAACATTTACCTCGCTGCGCACGCCAAACTCCGGCAGGTAAATGCCCGGCTCAATGGAAAAACAGGTATTGGGAATAATCTCGCGGTCGTCTTTGGTTTCAAGATTGTCAATGTTCGCGCCGTTGCCATGCACGTTTACGCCAATGGAATGCCCGGTGCGGTGCGTAAAATACTGCGCGTAACCGGCGTTGGCAATGTGTTCACGAGTGGCCTGGTCCACTTCCCAGCCGGCAATCCTGCGCTTGCCCGCGAATGCTTCCACCACCTTTTTCACGCCGGCATCGCGCGCGCCGCTGACGATATTGAAAATCTCAACCTGCTTGTCTGACGGTGTGCCGATCACCCCGGTCCACGTAATGTCGTAGTAGACGGCGTTCGGTGTGTTCTTCTTGGCCCAGATATCGAGCAGAACGTGGTCGCCTGCCTTGATCGCCGCCGAACCTTCCGCGCGCGGCTCATAATGCGGGTTCCCGCTGTTGCCATTCACGGCCACAATCGGCAGGTCTTCCGTGATCAGGTTTTCCCGCTGGAAAGCTTCCGCCAGCCACTGCTGGATGGCATACTCCGTGGTGCCGCCGTTGCGCACGCGGCGGCCGATTTCCTTGAAGGCCTCAGGAACAATGGCGTCAATGGCATCACGCGCGGCAAAATGGCTGGCAATCTGTTCTTCCGTCCATGCGGCTTCAAACTTGGCCACCAGGTCGCCTGAGCTGACAATCTCTTTGCCAAAACTCCGGATCAACTCCACCGTGCCCGCATCCACCAGGCCGATGTAGGGAATCAGATTGTTGGGCGAATACTGCATGGCCACCGTGCGCAGGCGCACCAGCATGGCTTGCAGGCTGTCCCAAAGCTCCCGCCAAGAAGAGTATTCGCGTTTGGTGCCCGGCACTGAGTCCAGATGGCCCGCCTCAATGCGATGCACCAGTTTCATGGGCTCGCCTTCACGCGGAATAATGTAAAACCAGCGGCGCGTCACCATCAGATGTTCCGGCAAACCCAGCACTTTATAAGCAATGGGATCACGATGATGGTGGTCATAAAACAGCCATGCATCAATATTGCGCTCATGCAGGGCTGACTGAATAGCTTTCAAGTCCATAGCGTACTTCTATTTAATCACATTTTTATGCAGCCCCGATTATGCAGTCCCCAGCAAGGACCTTGGCAGCGGGCACTAGTCATTGTTGCGTGCTTTGGGAAGGGTGAACATCCCCGGAATCCTGAGCAAACCATCAACTTTGGCTGGAATGCGATGGCGGCCTTAATCCAATGAGTACAAGTGGTAATGATGAAGGGAGACGGCAAACTGCCCATCTCCCTTTCTATTGCCCGGCGAAATTCACAGAAAGGCCGAAAATGGGAGTCCCGCCAAGAAAAAATACCAAGAACGCGATTGTGAGACGCACTAGCGAGGAGTAGACTTGTTCTCACTATAGGGGCAGAGTTCCCGGCCCGCATTGTTCCTCTTTGAATTTTTTTGGCTTTATCTCCCGTTCATAGCAGTTTGGGAACTTTCAAGGAAATGAGGATACACAATGAAATTGCCCGTTAGGAAAGCGGTGGCCGCGGTTGCGGTTCTTCTGCTGGCTCTAAGCTTTACTCCGCTGTTTGCCCAATCCCACTTGGCCCAATCCCACGTTGACAATCCGGGTCAGACCCCGATGCAAGTGGATGATCTAATCGTTCCTCGTCATGTTGTTCTGCCTCCTCAGTTGACTGAGGGAGTGGCCACCAGGGCCATCGCCCAGCCGAATGGAAAGGTCATATTCGCGGCGTCAACTCCATTGACAACGTGGAATGGTTCGTTCGTTTCCGGTGGGACAACCTTCAACTTCAACATGGTTGGAACCGATCCTTCCACCGGAACTTCCACCACCGTGCAGGCATTCATTATTCCCATTAAGCTGGTAGTCGGCAGCTCCACGTTTGATCCTCAAACTGTGCTGTCCAATGGCAAAACCGTGGTGAACAATACAGTGGCATCCCCGGTATTTTCCAGCGGCGTCACTTTTACCTCGGGCGGCGTAAGCATGGGTGCAACCCAATATCTTGACGCTTATCAGCGCGCCAACTTCTGGGGCACCGTTTCCGCGCATCCCGGATACCATGTGCTGTTGGGCGGCCCTACCATTGAGCCTGAAGTAACGCTGACTGTTCCCAAGCGCAGCGGAACCACAGGAACCCCCTTTGGACACACCGCCGCCGAAGTTGACATTAATTATTTTGACGCGCAGGTACAGAGCATCATCAGCAAGATCACGGCTATCCAGCCAAACACGCTTCCTATCATTGTGATTTACGATACGTATCTCACCCAGAACCGCTCATGCTGCATCGGCGGCTATCACAGTTCGTTTGGACTGCTTAGCGCTCCACAGTCCTATGCAGTCTTCTCGTATGTTGACCATCCGGGCGACTTTTCTCAGGACGTCTCCGCTTTATCGCACGAAATTGGTGAATGGATGGACGATCCGCTGGTCGTCAATACCGGCGGAAACAACACGCCCTGCGGGACTCTTGAGAATGGCGATCCGCTGGAAAACACCGCGAATTTCGGTGGCTTTCCGTTTACGCTCGGCGGGTTCACCTATAACCTTCAGGACTTGGCCACCATGCCCTACTTCGGAGCGCCTCCGAGCACTTCAGTCAATAACGAATTCACCTTCCAAGGCCAGCATTTGACCCAGTGCCAGAACGGCAGCTAAAAGAATCACCTGGTTCCAATTCTTTCAAGCCCGCGTCCGCGCGGGCTTCTTTTATGTCTTGTCTATGAACCCATCAAAATTAACTTGTGGTGAAAGGCCAAAAACGCGAGACTATGTGCGCCAAATAATGGATTCAGGATTATAGATAAGTAACTCTTGAATGCGGCGAGAGGCTCACCTCACTTGGCAGAACGCGTCAGCCGTTCTTAAAAAAACTTTATCTAATCTGTCCTGTTTTTAGAAATTTATATCAAGTGTTGTCGGAACTCTTCGGCCGGGATGCGATCTTATCGCGTTACGATACGTTCCGTGTT
>DASRCD010000315.1:0-2026 GCA_035653315.1 Candidatus Angelobacter sp. | reverse complement strand
ACATAGAAGAAAGGTCTATTGTAGCGCTTGCAAAAAATCCCTCATGAGAGGGATTTTTGCGGTTGCTTCTGCGAACGAAGGAATACGTTATGCCGTTGCCATCCGCTGCAGTCCGCTTTCCTGCCCGAACTTGACGGAGACAATTTTTGAAACGCCCGGCTCCTGCATGGTTACGCCATACATGACCGGAGCCATGGACATGGTTTTTTTACTGTGCGTGATCACAATGAACTGCGTCTGCACGGACATTTCTCTGATCAACTCAGCAAAGCGGCCAATGTTGGCTTCGTCGAGTGGCGCATCCACTTCATCCAGGATGCAGAAGGGGCTGGGCTGATACTGGAAGATGCCGACCAGCAATGACAACGCCGTGAGCGCCTTTTCACCGCCGGAAAGCAGAAGCACGTTTTGCAATTTTTTACCCGGAGGCGACGCGACAACATCAATGCCGCTCTCAGATACATTTAACTCATCGGTCAGGCGCATAAAGGCCTGCCCGCCGCCAAACAGCTTGCGGAAGGTGAATTGGAAATTCTCATTAATGCGTTCAAAGGCTTCCTGGAACTTCTGCCGTGAGAACTCATCAATCTCCTTGATGGTGGCCTGGGTGTTCTCAATGGAATCCAGCAGGTCTTTGCGCTGCGTCTCAAGAAATTGATGGCGCTGCTCGGTCTCTTTGAACTCTTCCAGGGCCATCATGTTCACAGGGCCCATGTTGTCCAGCTTTGTGCGCATCTCACGATAGGCCGTTTCTTCCAGCGTGAGCTGTTCGCCTTCCACCATGGCGATTTCAGTGTTGGCGCGCAACTCGTCAGCGGGAATGCCCAGATCATTCAGGCATGACTCAGCCATGTGGGCCAGGTCTGATTGCAGCTTGGCAAGCTGCGTTCCCAGTTGGCTCTTACGCTCGCGCGCGGCATCCAATTCAAGGCGCGCGGCTTTCAGCTCCTGATCAATCTCAGCGATCCGGGCGCGCACCTGGTCCGATTCCTGCTGCAGTTGGGTTCCGGTGGCTTCCGCCGCGGCCTTCTCTGAGGCGAGCGCCACCAGCCGTTCAGCGATTTGTATATTCTCAGCTTCACGCTGTGTTTTTTCCGCTGCCGCAGAATGAATCTGTGTCTGCAATGATTCAACCCGCTGCGCCGCCTCACGGGTAAGCGATTCAATTCTCTCCAGGGCGGAAGCCGCTGTTCTGCGCCGCTCTTCAACAACCGCCAGCCGCGATGCAGCTTCTGAGACGCTTTGTGCCGCTTCGTCACGCTCAGTTTTAAGCACAGCCAGCTGCTCCTGCGCGGCTTTCATTTCATCTTCCATGGCCTGGCGTTTCTGCTCAAGGGCTTCAGCCTTCTCACGTTTTTCCGCGACGATGGTTTCTTTCTCATTGCGCTGCGAGCGCGTGCGGTCCATTTCCAGCCGGTAGGTGTGCAGGCGCTGCTCTGTGCGGGCCAGTTCGGTCTCCAGTTGCTTGAGCGCATGGCCGGAAGTCAGGGCCTGCTTTTCCGCATCACGGCGCTCCTCTTCCAGATTGCCGAGCAATTTAGCAAGTTCTGCCAGTTCGCGCGCAAGCGTTTGCACCTGGTTCTGCTCATTCTGGATTGCCGCTTCCAGATCAGAAGCTTGCTTGCTGATCTCGCGCAGTTCGCGCTTGAGTGAGAGTGGACCTTCTTTGCGCTGCTTGCCACCCGTTACAGTAACGTTGTGAAAACACTCGCCCGTGGCGGAGAGGAAGTAAGCATCAGGATTTTCCAGTGCCAGGTTCCGGGCCATGCCTGAATCCGCCGTGATGTAACCATCGCGCAGCTTGGGCAACACTACTTCCAAGGAACGGCCAAATCCATCGAGCACGCGGATGCAATTTTTCAGCGAAACAAGTTCATTCTGCCGCTCAGAAGCCGGTGGCGGCGCGTCACTGGCGGCAAAGGAGAATTTGGCCTGCGCGTCTTCAGGATGCACCAGGAAGGTGGCGCGGCCGTCAACGTCAGACTGCAACAGACGCATGCCTTCATTGGCTGAGTCCCAGGACTTT
>DASRCD010000314.1:0-21558 GCA_035653315.1 Candidatus Angelobacter sp. | reverse complement strand
TGCTGTTCGTGGCGCTCTTGCGGGCGCGAGGCTCAGTTCCGGCGCAAGCCGAACAAGATCATCAGCAATGTCAATATCGTAAAAAGATTCAGTAAGGCCGGTGGAGAGTTCAAGGGTACGCGCACGTTCCAGCAGTTTCTCAAGCGCGCTCGTCGTTCCCATGCCATCATTTTCAAAAAGCGTTGGATGAGCGGCCTTGGCTCCAACCAGATAGTAACCTCCATCCTGCGTTGGGCCCACAACCAGATCATGCGCTGCAAGGATATGAAAAGCGTTCTCCAGAACCAAAGGCGAGAGGTGTGGACTGTCACTGTTGAAAGCAATAACGCGCTGGCCGGACGCGGTAAAGTGCGCAAACACTGAGACAAGTCCTGCTGCAAGGCCGCTACCCTTCTGCGCCACCACCTGCGCCCTATTACCGAGTAGCTGCGCCAGTTCTTCCTTATCTGATTCAGGGCACATAACAGCAACCTCTACGCCCCTCAGCGAGTTGGCCAGCGCCATTGTATCTTCTAAAAGGCAGCAATAAAGCGCTGTTATCGCGGAAGAAGGAAGGCTCTGGCTGAGTCGCGTCTTGACCCTTCCCTGCCTTGGCGCTTTCGCCATAATCACCAATGTCCGATTTTGATTAAGAAAATTCACGGTTTGCTAATCAACAGTATTGTGATGAACAAATATTCTGGTTTGTTGAGATGTAGCCGGTTATTCAGACTTATGCTGGCCGCGCTGGTAGTTTCCGGCCCTGAAAATAATAGCGCACGATCCGGCTGAAAATGAACCATGCAGCTCCCACCGTTCCCTTCAGCGTACCGCTGATTTTTGATTTTCCAAGGCGTGGATAATAGCTCACAGGAACTTCCACCACACGGAATCCTGCGAGCGCGCCTTTCAAGATCATTTCCACTGCCCATCCGTAAGTGGCTTCTTCCAGCGCAAGCGTGCGAAGCACAGTGGCGCGCCCAGCCCGGAACGGCCCCAGGTCGCTGATCTTCAGACCATAAAAAAGCTGGATCATGCTGGCTGCAAGACGGTTACCGAATGCCGAATGCCACGGGAGCGCTCCTGGGTTACGATCTGGCCCCAGCCGTGAACCAATGGTGATATCGGCGCGGTCTTCAAAAATTGGCGCAAGAAGAATCGGCAGCTCTGCGGGCCGGTCGCTGTAGTCTCCATCAAGGAAGACGATCACTTCAGGATTGTTTGCATTTGCAAGTCCCGTCAGGCAGGCGCGTCCATATCCTCGCCGAGGTTCTTGAATTACCCATGCCCCCATGGCGGCGGCAATTTCGGGTGTTCCGTCAGTTGAATTGCTGTCAACCACAATGACCTCTGTGACAAGATCGGAACGCAGATCGGCAAGCACACGGCCAATGGCCTGAGCTTCATTGTGAGTAGGAATAATGACGGACACTCGCACGCAGGATTCGCTCACCACCACAGCGACGAAGGATTCCGGAGCGCCAGAAATGCATCAATGCCCCAAGCTCTGCCTGCGCGCCCCACTGCAAGCCCGAGCGATGCAAGAACTGGAACTAATAGTTCCCAAATCCAGGATGTGCCCCATTCCGATATCCAGAGACTGCCCAGAAACAGAAATGCCACGAATGCAGCCGGACGTGTGAGCAAGCCGAGGACCAGCAGGATTCCCAAGGTTATCTCCGTGAACCCTTGCATGGGTGCCGCCATTGCAGCGTGGCTTGCTGCCAGTCCCATTACCGCTTTCCACGCTGCGGGCGCGTGGCTTGCCTTGATGTAATAGTTGATCAGGCTTGAGTAGCCGCCCGGCGTATAGAGACCTTTACCCAGATTTTCAAAAAAGACCCACACAAACATTGCGCCAATTGTCACGCGAACCAATGCCAGGCCGTTTGCCGCAGAGGATTGTCCGGTGAAGCTGACTGTTGCATGTTGTGCTTGACCAATATTTGTTGCCATCATCAACTCCCCTCAAGTTCCACCGCTACTCAGTGCGCAATCTTAAACTGTTGGGGCCAGATGTGCCAGATGGGATGTGTCTGAGAAAGCTATACCTTATCTTACGGCTGAGTTTTGAGGAGCAAGTAAAGGGCCGGTTCTAAGCTTATTGCTGGCTCCAGGTTAGGCCGCTGCTGCGCTTATAGCTACTCTTGATGAGCTTGGTCCTTAAAGCGCGCAGAGTCGCGCATTTGGTCCTGATTTCTTCAGCCAGGTTTCGGATGCCCTGTGCATCATTCCGCAAAAGAACGCTTTCCTTCCGCACCTGTGCACATGCATTACGCAGGGCTTCCCTATCTTGATTGGTAGGTTCGTACCGCCGATTCATCTGCATAGATTTATTACATGTGTTGCCAAATATAGATGCAGAGTCGCTGATAGTGTTTGCCTTTGTTCTACGGGTTGGCTTTCGCTGTTAATTCGCCTTTCCATGTTCGAGGAAAGCGCCAGTTGAATGGTGAAGTGAGGTTAGAGGATATGCATCAAAAAAGAGCTGGGATTATTATTTACGGTGAATTGGAGAACGACGCAGTCTGCAATCGACCTTTTTATCTATCTATTGACAGATCCTCATGCGGCTGTGGGCTGAGCTCCAGCGGAGCTGCTGGGAGCTTCCGCTGGAATGCTCTTTTTTATTTCCTGGATTCGGTTTTGGACCATCTGTATTTCCATTCCTAATCGCTGCAATTTTTGCCCAAGTCTTGCCAATTCCATAACCGGATCATCAATTCCAGAGACGCACTCATGGTTGACGGTAAGCAGCCACTGGTCCAGTTCTGATCGAAAAGCCATGACCGCGCTTCGCGCTTTTTTTCGCGGTCTCCGTACTGGCAACTGTAAATCAATCTCCCATCGCTGGACAGTCCTGGTTCCCCGTCCCAAATACGTGGCGATCTCTTTCCACGAATTCAGAATTTCTGAATGCTGTTGCATACTGCCTTTCCCGCCCTGGGATTTCATTGTCAAATGTGGTGTGTTAAAGCAGATGCTTTTACCTGCACACAGGTTGCGCATTTATCATTGGAACCGCTGGAAATAAAAGGGTTTGAGAGGGTTATTGCTTCCGGGTACTTGCCTATATCCATGGGCTGGCTTTCCTTTCCGCATGGGTGAGTTGAGCACGGGCTTGTGCTTTCCATGCTTGTCCGAAAATTGATATTAAAGGATGTGTCTTTTTATGTGCCTGCAACGCGCTGCGGTTCTGCCTGCATTCTTCTCGATAAGCAGCGCACTCCTGGGCGGCGGCAGCAAACTGCGTGGTCTGCTTTTTACCGGCAATATAGGACAATCTCACAACAGCGTGGTGGAACTGCGCCACGGCCTTTTGCTGGCCCTGAATTAACCTGCGGCATGTATGGCAAAACATGGTGCATTCCTCAATATTGATAAACGGCTTAGTTCCCACTCTTTAACAGTCAACATTAATCCTAAAAATGTGTAGCGCTACCCGTCTGTCCGCTGAATAACATAACGTCAATATATGCCAAAAATTTCTCTGTCCTACCTCAACGTCATTTATGTCATCCAGATGACATAACGAGGTTTTATGCGATCAGAAAACATGCTCATAGCGAGCCTGCCGCCAGAAGAACAAAACCGGATCAGGCCTTACCTTGAGCGGGTCGATCTTGCAATAGGTGAGGCACTGATTGAGTCAGATCAGCCCATTCGGTGGGTCTGGTTTCCTACGAATGCTGTTACTTCTACCCTGCAATTGCTGGAAGATGGAGAAAGTGTGGAAGCGGGCCTGATGGGCCTTGAAGGCATGATAGGCATCCAGCTCTGGCTCCGCGTGCCGAGTACGCCATCCAAGACCGTTGTTCAAGTGCCGGGAAGCTCCCTTCGGATGCATGCCGATAACTTCATACGGCAAGTAGTGAATGTTCCTGAGTCGCCTTTGAATACGCTGATCGCCAGGTATATTCACGGGTTCTTGATGCTGACCTCCCAGGCGGCGGCATGCAACCGCATGCATGAGGTGGATGAACGTCTGTGCAGATGGCTACGAATGGTGTACAACCGCGTGCCTGAACGTACAGAGATCCCGTTACGGCAGGAGTTTCTGGCGCAAATGCTGGGGGTCCGGCGGGCCACCGTCTCAACCGCGGCAAGCATTCTGCAAAAAGCAGGATATATAGAATACAGCCGCGGCCATTTGAAAATTCTCAATCCTGAAGGTCTTGCCCAGAGCGCATGCGAATGTTACAAAGTGATGGAATCCCAGTTTGACCGCATCTTTTCCGAACCATGGCGGCCTAAATAATTTCTGCCATAATTTCCATCAGATAACGGCACGTTGCGGTGCATGGCTGCTTTGCTGGCCATCTTTAAAATTTGTGCAGATATTGTATTCACCGCAAAACCCGTGAACATCAACAGAAAAATTGGTACATACGATCAGGCGGGAGCCGTTATCTTTTGTCATGATGGCGCAAGAGATGAGGACCGGACGCAATGAGTAAAGCAGATCGTCAAGGCACGGCAGACCGCTTCTCCAAAGTCATCGCGAATTCGCTGGATACTCAGGTGAAAACGCAGGATCTAGCGCGACAGGCATACCAAAGCCGGACGCAGTTCCACAGGTTATTCCGGAGTGTGATTGAAGAGACTCCGGGAGCTATGCGGCGGCGGTTGTTGCTGGAAAGAGCGGCATATCAACTGGGGCATACGGGAATGTCGGTCACGGATGTCGCTCTGGACGCTAACTATGGTTCATTGGAGGCGTTTACTCGAGCTTTCCGAAAAGCTTTTCGGATTTCTCCCAGCCTTTACCGGCGCATGCGTAATCAGCACTTTCATTTGCCGGCATCCAGCAAAATTCACTTTTTTGCTCCTGGGTCCTCAATAAGCCTCTCTACCAAAGGAGGGAGTGATATGGATTTATTTGATCGTTTTGCAGGCAATGACTCCTGGCACACACGGCGTTTGCTGGAATACGCTGGTACTTTGACAGATGAACAATTGGACAGGCCGCTGGCCACGGTAGTTGAACTGCTGCCCTGGCGAGAGTCGAACAAGACTCTGAGACAGCTCCTGGAAAATATTGTCTTCACGAAGGAAGTCTGGACCGCCGCGCTGTCCGGAGCCGAGATGGACATGAATGGCCCTCCCCAATCGCAACGCTCTCCGCAAGCAATGCTCAAAAGGCTTGAAAAGACCGATGCTGAACTACACCATATTTTCAGCGATATCCGAAAGCGCTCCGCCTGGGATGATACGTTTGTTGACGCTCTGTGCGAACCGGCGGAGACCTTCACCTTCGGCGGCGTCTTCGCGCACATCATGACCTTCAACGCCCACCGGCGATTGATGGCCCTGGATGCTCTACGCCAACTTGGCATCCAGACTGAAGGTTTTGG
Organism: Candidatus Angelobacter sp.; assembly: GCA_035653315.1. Taxonomy (GTDB): domain Bacteria; phylum Acidobacteriota; class Terriglobia; order Terriglobales; family Acidobacteriaceae; genus Angelobacter. The sequence goes on along the minus strand of DASRCD010000314.1, from coordinate 16,225 downwards.
TGATCCCATGGAGTATGAAGAAAGCGTAGCGCCTTGGGCCGAGCGTGTACCGATCAAAACGCCATAACCAAAAAAGAATATCCGTGCCGCTTTAAGTCTGTTGAAGCATTGGCCTTCTACTTGAACCCGTGGACAAGGCTGGGTTGCTGAGAGTAGAAGGCCAGAGATCGCATGAAGAGAGTGCTTGACTGTGCGCTTCCACTATTTCCAGAAACATCTTGTCAATCTATAGCTACCTACCAACTTGAATAGAGCCAACATTAGAGATATTCCTATTTTGGGACTTCCTCGAAAGAAAGCTAATCTTTTATTAGACAGGCTTAACCATAATATACTCAGCAACTACCGCAGGATAGTCTACACTAACTAGCCCCGTATAATTCCCAATTTGGGAATTAGATATTACTAACAATTTCTTGACGCAAGCTATAAATGCCCCTAGCATCTTTGGTAGTTGTAGCAACTCGCACGCCAGATAGGTCCCATCGGTTTGTACATCCTAGCTAGGCCGAGCGGTCCCCGCGTTCAGAAAGGAGAAACACCAATGAAAAAATTCACAGTCCGTGAAGTTGAGACCTTGAAGACCACTGCAAATTGCTATTGCAGCTGTCCAGCAGCAAACTAGTCTCTAACCACCTGGGAGGCCACTCTCAAGGTGGCCTCCCAAAAACTACTGGGTATCCAATGCAGAGATTCTCCCGTGACGTAACCGTCATTCTCAACCAAATCACATATCAGACGGAAGGTTCTGATGTGATTGCCGGCCGTGTTGATACCGGCGTTTTCCTTGCTATTCCCGCTGAAGCAAAAGAAATACTTGATTTGCTTGCTCAGGGTATGACGATTGGCCAGGTTTCAGATCTTTATCAACAGAAATATGGCGAAATTCCAGACCTTGAAGATTTTCTTGTTCTGTTGGAAACAAAAGGCCTGATTTCCGTGGCCGGAGAAAAGCCTAGAGAAGCTACTGCAGCGCCAAAGAGACAGCAGATGAAGTACCACTTCAGCAACTTTCCCCAACCTATGGCCAGGCTCTTGTTTGGAAAAGTGGCTCTTCTCGTCTATGGCTTGATGATTCTGGCAGCAGTTGCTGAGATCATAATAAATCCTTCACTCATGCCCAGTGTCAGTTCTCTTTATTTCCCTTCAGACAGGGCCCTTACCTGGGGACTTGTTGCGGCAGCAACTTACTTAAGTCTTTTCTTGCATGAGTTAGGACATTTGATCGCGGCACGTGTGCATGGAATTAATTCACGGCTTGGGATCGGGCATCGGTTGTGGTTTCTTGTAGCCGAAACTGATCTGACCGGTCTATGGTCAATCCCGCGAAATCAGCGGTATGTTCCTTTCCTTGCGGGAATGATATGGGACAGTGTTATGTGTGCGGCACTTATCGGCATGTTGGCCGCCCAACTACATGGAACGCTTGTTTTGTCGCCCTTGCTACTCAGGTTTTTGCGGGCCTTGTTCTTTACCTTAGTTATGCGGCTGGCATGGCAATTCTTTCTCTATATCCGGACCGATATTTACTATGTAATAGCCAACGCTCTGAAATGCCGCAATCTTCTTGGAGATACGGAAGTATTTCTTCGCAACCAAACCTCCCGTGTCTTTCCTGCCGTTCGTAAAGTAAACCAGGACGGCATTCCGAAATATGAATTGACCATTATCAAGGTGTATTCGATCATCTGGATTGTTGGCCGCATTTATGCATTCATTCTGTTGTTCACGGTCACTCTTCCAGTGGCACTGCATTACGCGCGGGACCTTCGCGACGTTTTCATCGCCGGCTATTCTTCAAGCCCGTCAAACTTTATTGATTCTTTTGTTCTCTCCATGTGCTTTTTTATTCCTCTGAGCATTGGCGCCGCACTCTGGATACAAGATCTAATCCGTCGGGGAAGGACTCTTTCATGGTTATCGCAATGAAACAAGAACCAGCCTTTTTTATTCTTGAAGCAAGCGAAGAATCTGCCAGAACCAGTTTGCTTGAGCAACACGCGAAAAGTCTTGCTGGTCCGGGTGCACGCACGTTTCTTAATGACTGCGCATTTGAAACGGGCGGGCCATGGGCAGGCGTGAACACCTTCTTTGCGGCAATATTTCCAGAGATTGAGTCCGAGCGGCCTGACTTAGTGGAGAAACATATTGTTGAACTCGTGTATGTTCTGCCCCATCAACGGCGCCGTTATACAGTAAAGCATCGCAATCTCACGGATCTTGCCCCCAGGGAAGAGCGTTCAAGGTTTTTTGCCGCAGACCGTGCCTATCGCGTGCTGCAGGGCTTGATTGATCTAATCCAAAAGTGGAAAGGGGAGAAGGATGCAGATGTTCCATGGGTAATCGCTTGCGATAGCTATGATAGAGCCAGCATCATGAGCCGGACATTCTTTAAAGAACTTTCCCGGCGGCTTGGCACACAGTTGCATATCACGCTCGTCCTTGGCGTAACTCCTGGCGCAGCACAAAAGGTCCAATCATTCTTCCCTTCTCATCTCACCAGCATTGTAGTGACACTGAACGCACCTGCAATATCCAGGCAGTCCATTGAACCCACAGAAGCCGAAAGACAAGCATCGTCCCTGGAAGCCAGCATTGCCGGTGACAGGATTGAGATGCAGTGTAATCTGGCGCAGCTACTCCGATTGTGGGGCTTGTCAGGACGCAAAGATAAGCTGCTCGAATACAGGCATTTTGGCCTGGAAACCTATAACACGCTGGGGCTCTATGAAGATGCCCTGTATTACGGCACAGGCCTATTGGATTTGGCGCTGGAGGTTGCACCGTCTGAAGAACGCCTTATCTGGTCCATCATCGTCAAGATGATGATGTGCTATATGGGACTTGGTAATGCTGATGTTGGAATAGAGTTTGCAGAGACAGCGGTGAAAAATATTCCTGCTACGCGCCATCTCTGGCGGGCACAATTCTTTTATCTGGTAGCAATGTTTTATGCCAGATATAGTAAACCACGAAATCTGACTCGTGGTGAAGAATACCTGGAGCTCGCGCTTCAGGAACTGGAGGCAGGCGAGTTGCCTGAAGACTTACGTCATTTTGAGACCGTCTTCAACCGCAACGGCCTTGCAATGATCAGAAGCTTTGAAAAAAGGCACGAAGAAGCAATAGATCTTTGCAAAACAGGGTTGGCCAGGCTGAATGAGCATCTTGCCGCGGATAAACACATGCTCCATCGCTCCATATTGATCTATAACATCGCGCAGGTGTACTCATCGATGGGCGAAACAGCGGAAGCCATTCAATATTACTCTGAAGCAATCGCAATGGATCCGAACTACTCCGAATACTACAATGAGCGTGGCAACTTATATATGCGGGAAGGGCGTCTGGATGAAGCCTTGGCTGACTATTTGCGCGCCGTTGAGCTGAGTTCACCTTACTATGAGGTATTCACAAATTTGGGACAGTGCCAAAGAAAAATGGGCGCAATGCAAGATGCTGTCGCGGCCTATACGCGTTCACTGGAGCTTGAGCCCTTGCACACACTCGCGTTATTGGGGCGCGCCCAGGCCAATGAAGCACTTGGAAATCAAACCGAGGCAATCCGCGACTACACTGCCGCACTCGACCAGGATCCAGCACAGTGGGACGCCATAGCCTCGCGCGGCGTCCTTTATTACGAAATGGGCCTCCTTGAAGAGTCATTGCGGGATATTGAAGCTGCCAGCCTGCTGAACCCGAACAATGCTGATCTGCATGAAAACCGCGCCATTGTCCTTAATGATCTTGGCAGGTACGACGAAGCAATAGAACAGGTGGAAAAGGCCATTGATCTTTGCTCTTCTGATCCAGAACGAGAGAGCTTGAGAAACAGGCTCAACAGTATAAAAACGGAACGGCAAAACAAAGCAGCAGCTGCGGGCGCCACAGCAGGCATGTTGCGTCCGGCATAAATTTGAGGTAGCCGAATAGAACAGGAGATGCAGCGATGAAAATATTTATTATTTTGCTCTTAAGTTTAGCGCCGTTCGGAGTTCGCGCCTCAGCTCAGGCTACCACGCAAGGCTATCAGCCTGTGATGCGATTTGACCCTAAACGAAACGGTGCCCAGGACATCAGCGATGCCGTGGAAGAAGCAAAAAGAACGAACAGGCGAGTCCTTATGGAAATTGGCGGTGATTGGGCAAGCTGGTGCCACACAATGGATGAATTTTTCCAGAGCCATTCTGATCTTCGCGACTTCAGAGACAAGCATTATGTCACTGTATTTGTAAATTACAGCGTGGAAAATCAGAACCGCCAACTATTATCAAAATATCCAGCTATTTTTGAATATCCTCATTTTTTCGTCCTTGATAAAGATGGAAAAGTCCTTGCCTCACAAGGGACCAGTGTTCTTGAGCAAGGCGAAACATATAACCCAGTAAAGATGAGGGCTTTTCTTCAACAGTGGAGCAATTCGGACGATAATCATCCTTCTTCTGCCAAAAACAAAGCGTCATTGAAATGATATTTCCGTACGCTACAATACGAGTCACCGTAATTACGAACGGAAAGAACTCGGGTCATGTTGTTTGACAACCTTCGATATGTACTACGGGGTTTCAGGAAGCGCCCAGGCATTGTTCTGGCAAGCGTGCTTACGCTCGCAATAGCCATTGCAATCTGTGTTTCAGTTTTCAGCACGGTCGATGCGGTGCTGCTCAAACCTTTACCTTATCCAAAACCTGATCGCATCGTCTTTCCTTGGCGGCTGGTTCCTGCCGGGCAGGATGTTGGTTATGCTGAAATTCCCTGGGGCTTGACGGAGGTTCGCCGCTTTTGGTCTGAAAGCCGGAATTATGAAGCGATAGGCGCTTTCAAGAGCGACTCATTCAACATGACTGGCAATGGCGAACCAGTCTTTGTGGAAGGTATTCGCGCTTCATCCGGATTTTTTTCGGCTTTAGGTATAAACCCAATTTTAGGCCGTGTTTATTCCGCCGATGAAGACAAGCCAGGCAATGAGCATGAAGTAGTGCTTGGCTACCATTTATGGCAAACCAGATTTAGCAGCGATGAACATATTCCAGGCCGTACTGTTGATCTTAATGGCCAGGCCTATACCGTGTTAGGCGTTATGCCTGAAAACTTTGTCTTCCCACGCGCGGAGGAAATGCCCGGAAGTTTTGAATTCCCCAAAAAGGCTGAATTATGGGTCCCGCTTGCATTGCCGCAAGCAGTAAGCGGACCGGCTGATCCTGATGAACTTGCGGTGGTTGGGCGTCTCAAGCCTCAGGTCACGCTTAAAGAAGCACAGTCGGAGATGGATATTTTTTCTGCGGAGGCAGACCGCCAAAACCCGCGGTCTGCGGGCTGGTTCCGGTCCCGTGTTACTTCATTTTCAGAACAGGTTTCCGGGCGCATGCGGCAACCATTGCTTCTCCTGCTAAGCGCTGTTCTGGTTGTGCTAGGGGTTGCGTGCAGTAACGTCGCCAATCTTTTTCTTGCCCGCTCAATTGATCGCAGAAAAGAGTTTTCTTTGCGCGAAGCACTTGGAGCAAGGAACTCTCATTTGTTCCGCCTGCTTTTCACCGAGAGCTACTTACTCTCAGTTGTGGGCGGGATAATTGGCCTGATTCTGGGAGAATTGGGGATTATTCTGCTTAAACGCCTGGCTCCTGTTGATATTCCCAGGATTGGTGAAGTTGCGATTGACTGGAGAGTGCTGCTATTCGTCATCCTCATTGTGATTGTGTGTGGGATAGCATTTGGGCTGCTATCCGCCCTCAGTACTTTGCAGAACAATGTAATAGAAGAACTGAAAGAAAGCGGCCCCCGTGCAAGCACCGGACGACGCTCACAGAAGCTGCGCGATTTTGTATTGGTAGGCCAGATTGCGCTCGCACTTGTTCTTACTATGAGCGCGGCTTTGTTGACGCGTACATTTTCCAATTTATTAAAGGTGAATCCGGGTTTTCAGGCGGACAAGGTACTCACGTTTGAACTTTCCCTGCCACCAGTCACATTCAAAGATTCAGCAAACATTGTAAGGTTTTATCGGGAATTGCTGGATAAATTGAACAGCTTAGGTGAAATCAAAGCTGCTGGATTAGCCGAAACCGTCCCCATGAACGGCGCTGGTGATAGTACAGTGATTCGCATCATAGATCATCCTACGAGCCAAAAGGAAGGCCGCCCTCTGGCTGGATACAACATTGTGTCTCCGCGTTTCTTTGCGGCGATTGGCACCTCTTTACACGAAGGCCGATTGTTTGAGGACACCGATACCGCCACTTCACAACAAGTCGTGATTGTGAATGAGGCAATGGCCAAAAAATATTGGCCAAATGAAGACCCAATCGGGAAACAGGTTGGTTTAGGAAATCCTAAAGCTCCGGTAATGGCGGTAGTCGGGGTCATTGAAAATATCAAGAAACAAACGCTTCATGATATTCCCGGGCCGGAGATGTATGTGCCTTATACACAGAATCCCTGGCCATCCATGTTAACCATGCAGTTTGCGGTGCGGACAGCGGACGATCCGGCGCTTGCGGTGAAGTCAGTGCAGAATGCAGTTCTTTCTCTTAATCCCGATCTGCCGCTGGCAAAGGTGGCAACACTGAAAACACTGCTCGCCAATTCGCTCATGCAGCCAAAATTCTCAATGATCCTGATGCTTGTCTTTGCCATTTCTTCATTATTCCTGGCAGCGATTGGTATTTACGGCGTCATGAGTTATTCGGTTGCGCAAAGAACTCAGGAAATCGGCATTCGCATGGCATTAGGGGCCCAGCAAAAGCAGATACTTGCTCTGGTTGTAGGGAATGGACTAAAGCGAACTTTGCTGGGAGTTGCATTGGGCCTAACTGCAAGTTTTGGTGCTGCTCGTGCTATGGAAACGGTACTCTACGGAATGCATGGAGCGGGAGCTCTGATTTTTACCGGAGTTTCAATTCTTCTTCTACTCGTTTCTGTTGCAGCAGCTTATATCCCTGCAATGCGAGCCACAAAAATTGATCCTTTGGTTGCATTCAGACAAGAATAATGGCGCCATCCGGCTTGAGATGGGAGGATGTATTTGAAAGACAAGAGAATGCAAGCACTTTATCTTTGCTGCATAAGTACATTTTTCTCGGTAGTTTGCCTCTCAATTTCAGATACAAAAATGGATACGCCTCAGATTTTTGCCCCCGGTGTAATTTCCACCAGCCACGAATTTGGAATTACCTTTACTCCTGATGGCAAAGAGCTATATTTCAGCCGGTTCGACGGCAAAAATCCGATTCATATTTTTCATGCAGCCATGATGAATGGCATATGGCAGCAACCTGAACGAGTAGCTTTTTCCAGCGATCAATGGTCGGATCTTGATCCCTTTTTAAGTCCCAACGGCAAGCAGCTGTTTTTTATCTCAACACGACCCGTTCCGGGAACACCTGCTGGAAGCAAGAACATGGATATCTGGGTTTCCAGCCTGGAAGCCGGTGGATGGGGCAATCCGCGCTGGCTTGAACGAGTCAATTCATCCGGAAAAGAGGGTTCGCCTACTGTGGACCGTGCGGGCAACTTGTACTTTTTTTCAGATCGTGCCGGCGGTCCAGACCACAATATGATTTATGAGGCTGCTTTCTCAGGTGGTGCATATGCTGAGCCAGTTCCTTTGCCTGCCCCTGTGAACTCTGGTACTTCAGATACAAGCCCTTTTATTTCTCCTGATGGAAATTCTCTCCTTTTCTATTCCACTCGTTCAGGCGGATTCGGAAAAGCAGACTTGTATATAGCATTAAAAAAAAATGGAAAATGGAGTGAAGTTAAAAATCTTGGTCCTAAAGTCAACACACCTGACTCCGAATATAATCCGGCGGTCTCTCCGAACGGAAAGATTTTGTTCTTTGGGCGTAACAGCAATATCTATGAAGTGCCGGTTAGTGCAGTCCCCGCATTGAAGTCGAACTGGTTCTCTCGATAATCAATATACGGCGATAATGTGAGACCAAGTAGCTGCCTTCCTGCCATGCTCCGGCATTGCGCTCTGGATCAGAATGGAAGGTAGATCATGCTCAGGATGGGCCCGCATCAATTGGTAAGCAATCCCTCCCAATCCAGGAAATAAGCCAGGGGTGAAGGCGGTTCGGCCCATGCCGCAGGATGGACCATCTTGTTCCAGGCTGGTCAGGATCGCGTCAAGCAGGTTTGAGGCGCTTAGCTCTTTCGGCGCCTCTCCTGCGGCGATGGCATGATTCAATAATTCCAACGCGCCAAGATCGCCATGACAAGCGCAATGGTTCCAACCCATTCCCATCCGCCAGGTTGCTGCAGCGGCCCTGTGCATGAGTTTTCGTGTGGATGCTTGGCTCAGTGTTGGATCCAGGCTTAGATGTGCCAAGCCAATTCCCACGGCCCCGTGGCACCATGCCGCGATGGTTGTAGCATCGCCGAGCTTGCGCAGGTCACGCCAGTTCTGGTCCTGCTCGTCATAGAGAGCGTCCTGAAAAGAAAATGCCTGTTGCGCCAGTTGCTCATATCGCGCATTCCCGGTTGCACGCGCAAGATGGGTCAAAGCCCATCCAATGCCGGTTACTCCATGGGCAAAGCCGCCCATTCCATCCGGCGCATTGGTATATGGCCAGTATGCCTGCCCGTCCTGATGTTTGGCGCGCTCATGCAATAAATCTCCAAGCTGTGAAGCGATGCAGACATAATTCTTGTTTTCTGTTTTGTTGGCGAGCGCCAGCAAGGGAACAATAGCGCCAGCGCTGCCTGAAAGCAGATCGTGAACATCGTCCGCGGCGGCTGCGGCAGGAATCTGGTCCCCCAGTTTGCAGGCGCGCTGTAAACCATCGCCGCCATCCACTCCCCAATGCGCCAGCACAAGATACATCCATATTCGCGAGCCAATTCCGAGATATGCGCCGGGCGGATCGGGCCTGATCTTCAGTCCTTCTTCGATCAAACGCTCCCGCTTGGCCTCACTCAAATGCAAGGTATGCAGCGCCGCCGTAAACAGCTTGTCAAGTTCAGCAACAGGATCGACGCGCCCCGCTGCTGCTTCACGCAAATAAGCGCCAAACAACAACGTGAGTCCCGCGATTCCGTTATAAAGATCTTGCTGTAAGGGCTGCATTGACCAGCCCGTTGGGGTAAGCACCGGCGCAATCCACGCCACGCTGCCGTCCTCGGCCTGAATCGCATTTGCCATGATGGCTTGAACGATTTGCGCAACTTGTTGACGGCGACGCGTTTCAAGATCACCACCGCGTCCCTGCGTTCTCTTTATAGATGTTCCCTGAGGTGTCCATCCATCATTGATGTAAGCGCTCACCAATGAAGCATGAATAACTTTTCTCTCAAGAGCGAAATCCGCATTGCGCCAATCTGCAAGTGCAGCTTCAACCAGATCACAAGGCGGAAGCCAGCATGTGCCACCCGGCCCCTGCAAGCGGCCTTCCCGCGCCACACCGGAAAAATATGGGATATCGCCTTCCAGCAATTCATCAATCTCGGCATTGATGACCGCTGGATCGCTTGGCGCTGCGGAGACGTTCTCGGCCATTTTCTCCATCAATCCGAACGCCTGCTGCCGCGCCGCTTCAGGGTTATGCAGCGATACAGGATGCCACAGCATGCGGCCGATTTCGGCATAGACCTCGGTTGCACGCAGCACCACGCGAACACGGCAATCTCCAAATGCTTGCAGCCGCGTGTGCAAGTTGCCGGTGGAATCCATGCGTTGCAAAGTGGCCGTCAATTCATCAAAACCGTGCAGCACTTCTGGCCAGTATTCAGCCAGCGCCGGCTTGGGGCTGGGATGGTTCCGCGACGTGGGCGCTTCCACAAGAATAGGGCCAACACGCGCTCTGTCTGTGCCTGCGTCAATAATTCCCTGCTGCTGCCGCATTGGCTGCTGACCAGGGAGCATGCCCACAGCGGAAATATCAGCGCCGCGCAAACCGAGACTTACTGCGCGCCCCGGCAACAAACCTATGCCAAGCACCGTTCGCGCTATTAGGCCTATGGCGCGATCAAAGGCGTTGCCATAACCTGAGGGCATTGGGGGAATTTTGGGCGTGAACAAAGTTTCGCAATCCACAACCACAGGGCTTCCGCCCTGAGCGATCACATTTTCAGCATGCAAATCACTGCCACTGAGCAGCCGCATAAGCGCCAGCAGATGGCCGATGCCTCGATAAAAGCTAAGCAGTTCTCCGGCTCCTGCGGCGAAGCGATGGGTTACAAATTCTCCCCACCCATAATCGCCACAGTGGATGACCTGAGGGACACGGATACTCAGTGCGCTGCCGTGATCTTCCGCAAGCTCAGTGATAAAGCCGCGCAGTGCGTTGTCGATTGCCAATGAACGTGGCTTATAAACAACGCGCCAGCCATCACCACCCGCCATTGCCACGGTGAATCCGCCGCAATGGCTGTCACCAGCGCCGAAGCTGAGGTCTTTCAGTTCGTCCACTTTGCAGGTACAAAGGCTTTTTAATCGATGACGGTCTGCGGTCCAACGCTGCGCAAAGCGCAATGTTGCCGTGCATCGCTTCCGTACAATGGCGCTTAGCCGCGATAATAAGGAAGGATAATGACTGGCTAAATCTTCCCAGAATGACTTTTTTGCGGAGAGTTCAAGGAATTGCTGCCAACGCTGTTCCGGGCTTTCACCAGTTAGTTTGCCGGTTTCCCGCGCGGCATGAAGTTCAAGCACCAGCAAGCGGCTGAGTTTGTTGTGCAGGACTGTGTAAAGCGATTCTCTGGTCGCATCGGTAATAACATCGCGCTCCTTCGGCCCCAATCTTCCAATAAAAGAAAGCTGGGTTGCCAGTTCGTCCAGAGCGGGCGAAACCAGACAACCCAGCGACCCATCGAAGTAGCGCGATGTCATGGTTAATTTAGCAGCACTGGATTGTGTGTGAGCCGGTGCAAAGACAGCATCCTGTGTCCTTGGCAGTTGCGTTGATGATGTCTGCTTGCGCGAACTCGCCAGAAGCAAAGAGCGGACCAGCAGGGCTATCTCCGCCATTGCGCCAATTCTCAACCAATGTCATACCGTGGAATGTGTTCTTCATACTTTTTTCTCCTATTGGAAATGTTGTACATCGGTTAAGTCCCGATTCTGTTTCATTTCGGGACTGTCTTTGTTACGCAATTATGATTACGCAGCCACAAGTGGAAAGTATGACAACACAGTTTTTTTAATGTTTCCGCGAAGAACAGTGTTTCCCGATTTTGCATTCAGAAGACAAAAAGGCGCATTTTGCGTCCTTAAAAACTTTTAATATTTCCTGTTTGCACATTGATCTGTTTGGAAAGCAGAACAGATGGAAGTACCTGCTTGTAGCAGAGCTGCTGAATTTATGGCTCTTTAGCTCAACTGATATGGGATCGTCAACAATTTTTGCCAATGATCTAAGCTACGAATACCTATGCATCTGTAATGACATCGCGCGCCCTCGGGCTTAATCCCTTTTAAAAGAAGCTACCGAAGTAGCGCGATGTCACGGTTAATTCAGCAACACTGTACTGTCCATGAGCCAGTGCAAAGACAGCAGCCTGTGTCCTTGGCGGTTGCGTTGATGATGTCAGCTTGTGCGAACTCGCCAGAAGCAAAGAGCGGACCAGCAGGGCTATCTCCGCCATTGCGCCAATTATCAACCAATGCCATACCGTGGAATATGTTATTCATACTTTTTCTCCTTTCGTTCTAACAACGAAATGTTCTACATCGGTTAAGTCCCGACTTTCGGAACTGTCTTTGTTACGCGATGATGATTACGCAGCCACAAGTGGAAAATATGACAACACAGTTTTTTTAATGTTTCCGCGAAGAAGAGTGTTTCCCGATTTTGCATTCAGAAGACAAAAAGGCGTATTTGGCAGCTCTAAAAGCTTTTTAATATCTCTGTTTTGCGCAGTGATCTGTCTGGAAAGCAGAACAGATGGAAGTACCTGCTGATAGCAGAGCTACTGATTTTGTGGTTCTTTGGAAGTTGCTATTAAAAATTTCTACAGGCTAGGTGATTTTTAAGCTAATGAACATTCGTGCAAAGGCAAATCTAGGCCACCACTTTGCACTAATTAAAATGTGTTGCTGGGGCGTACCCATGCGGTGATTTGTTCCTTGCTGGTGATCTTGGCAGAAGCCTGCGTAGCTTCTTTCATATCCCCATAATGCCCCATGCGAACTGTGATCCAGAGATTTCCATTGTTATCGGCAACGCGGAACAAGAAAACCGGATAGCCTTTGGACTTGAGATTGTCTTTCAGCTTGATAGCGTTTACTTCCGTTTGGAAAGCGCCAAGTTGCAGGGAGAAGGTGCTCTTATCTGTGTCTTTTGCCGATGGCTGCTTCGCATCAGGAGAAGAATCCGCTGGTTTGTTTTCTCCGGTCTTGGTTGTTGTGCCATCCTGTGCGCTCTTCGGCGCAGCCTTGGCCGGGGCCGCTGCGGGAGCTGGCGACTGCTTTTCCGCCGCCAAAGATGGTTCGTCTTTACCTTTAACTTCTTCCTGTGCTTTGCTCGTTAGTTGCTTATTCTGCGGAACAGAGTTTGCCTGAACCACAGGCTGGCTCTGCGCTTTATCCAAGCCCACAATATAGCCTGCAAAAAACAGCAACCCGCCAATGGCCACACAGCCAATCAAAATCAGAATGGCGGATTTCTTGTCGAAAGAAAAATCGTAGCTCATAGTTCAAGCCTCATATCCAATGGTGCATTCCTCACGGCTCCATGACCGTAAATTCTCCCGGGCTTACGATCTGGATTACCCCGCCCCAGTTGCACATGAGCTTTGATTGATCAGTAAGAGCAGGCATATTTCCAATTAACACCGTAGGCGATCCCGGCACCCATGGCGCTGCCGTGACCGGAATGCAAGGCATGGGAGTGAGCACGCCCAAAGCAGCGGCGGTCGCGGCGGCTACCATGGGATTCGCCATGGAGGTACAAACGCCAAATGGAAGAACATTGACCATTGGTGCATTATCCATAATGGTGGCTGCCGGCGGGCCGCCTGCCATTACCTGGCTGGTGGGCAGCACCACCAGACTGCTTGGCGCTGCGCCAAAGCTGCACTGCATCATGGCTCCCATGCAAACCTGAATTCCCATAACTTTCTTTAACTCCAAATCGTCTTTTGCAATCGTGAATTCGTCCGCGCGATCAGCGTTTACCCGTTTTCTGTGCCTCAGAGTTTGGCTTGATCGGCTGAGAAACAGGTTTGCCGTTTTCATAACGAACCGTCTGCGTTAGCTTTCCATCATCGGTGAACGTCTTTGCATCGCCATGCAGCAGATCGTCTTTATAAACGGAGCTTTGCTGGAGTTTCCCGTTGGGAAAATACTCCAGAGTCTCACCGTTCAAAAGCCCGTCGCGATAAAGAGAGGTCCTGCACACTTGGCCATTTGGACCGAACCAGGAAAACATGCCGTTCAACTTGCCACCTTTGTAAAGGGCTTTGCCAACAACGCTTCCAGTGGGGCTATAAAAGAGCGTTTCGCCCTCCTGCTTGCCATCCTTATATATAGCTTTCATATTCGGCTTTCCACCCAGGAATGTAATCAGTTCACCATCCAGCTTGCCATTTTTAAAATCTGCCTTCTGCGCCAATGAACCATCCGGAGCGTAAGTGACGGTTTCACCATGCAACACTCCCTGGAAAAAATGAGCAGTGTGCTGCAACACGCTAGCAGGAGAGAAAGAGGAGACAGGCCCATCCAGTTTGCCCTCTTTTAAGGTGTACTTCTGCCGAATCTCGCCGTTGGGATGAAGTTCCGAAATTTCTTCTGTTTCAGGCATATTAATTAATTTTCACCAGCGCACCTTTCAAGGTGAGAATGCCGCTGCTCTCAACATCGTGTGAAGCATTGGCTTTGCTGGTGATGGAAACATTCGCTTCATTGCTCATGGTTGTCCCGGCCTTGTTGCTCAGTGACGTTCCTGCTTCATTGGCCAGTGAAGTCCCTGCCTTGCTGCTGAGGGCTGTGCCAGCTTGTATGTCAAATGAAGTTCCTGATTTAATCGCCACTGATCCGCTCACCTCAATGCTCAAATTGCCGGAAACTTTCAAGGTAAAGTTGCCGGTCACATTCTGGGTGAAATCGGCTTTGTTGGTATGGGTTTCATTGCCGGTAATCGTGAGGTCGCGCGTGCCTTTCACTTCATGCGTCTCATTGCCTGTATTTACCTTGATAGAACGATTTCCCTGGTCCACCACCAGACTGTCATCTTTCTTCTGCACCGTGGTTGTCCGATTATTTGTGACCGTGGTGGTTAGATCATTGAGGATGGTCACATTCATGTCTTTCTGCGCCTGAATAAATATTTCTTCTGAACCAGCCTTGTCTTCAAACCGGAGTTCGTTGAAGCCAGATCCGCCCTTGGATGAATTAGTCTTAACGGTGCTTTTGGTCTGCTCGTCTGGCAAAGTGTAAGGCACCGTCTGCTGCGCGTTATAAACGCAGCCAGTCACCAGCGGGCGGTCAGGATTGCCTTCAAGAAAACTGATCACAACTTCCTGTCCGATGCGCGGAACAAAGATGGATCCCCAGGCTTTTCCCGCCCAGCCCTGCGCAACACGAATCCAGCAGGAACTGGTCTCATCACTGGCGCTGCTCTGGTCCCAATAAAACTTGCACTTGATGCGGCCATATTGGTCTGTCCAGATTTCTTCACCAGACTTGCCCACCACCAGCGCAGTTTGCGTGCCCACAATTTTTGGCTTGGGCGTAATTGCTGGCGGATGAAATACAGTGGTGGCCGGGAACGCTTCATAAGAATTGGAATACTGTTCCTGATCGCCCTGGTGCGTAACCGAACTCAACACATACGAGGTGTTAGCATCAGACCGCGAGTGGTTGGCCAGCGTAAACTTTGCTCCCGCATGAAAGGCGCGGCACATGCTGCTGCCTTTCAGCAATTTTGCCGGCGCTTGCAGCGCGTCCAGGCGGAGACTGGTGATGGTTTCGCCGTCGCTCGCGCTTGTATATTCTCCGGGATAAAAATAAACCGAACGGCTGGTATCTGATCCGCTGGCCGTTGCCAGCAGGTCGGTGGAAGGCGTGGTGAAATTGTAATCGTCAGACTTGTATTGCCCCACCACCACTTGCTGCTCAATCTTGCATTCAAGCATGGCATCAGCGGTTTCCCATGAGCGGCCTGAGGCAGATGCCTGGACCGTAGTGAGTCCCGGCATGGTGAGCCATGCGCTGGAATCGTCTGCCAGCACCAGCGTATGCGTGGAACTGGTGTGATCAAAGAAATAAAAGATGCCTTCGCTCTCCATCAACCGGGAAACAAAGTTGAAGGCGCTTTCACCATACTGCACACAGAATTCACGTGTGCTGTAGGTCTTTGTCAGCGAGTCCTTAAAGTCAGTAAAGCCAAGATCGGAGAAGACCTGCTTGATGATGTCTGGAGCAGTTTTGTTTTGAAAGATTTTGTGATCAGCGTTCATGGTGAGCAGCCAGAGCCACGGATACACTTCAGCAAAATAAGTAGTAAACCGCGATGATGTGCCGCCCTGCACAAAGCGCCCTACCACGCCATTTAAATACTGCTTGTCACTGCCCCCCGGCAATTGAACGGTGATGGTAATGTTCTTGCCCACAATCTGCGTGAAATCAATTGCGCTGTCCTGGGAAAGCAGTTCAAGGGAATAATGAAAAAGCCCGGAAATCTGCTCTTCACCGCGGAAGCTCTTGAGAATAAACTTGTCCGCGCCCAGCGGAGTTGTAAGCGTAAAAGCTCTGGCGCCTTGAACAAATGTCGGGGATGACATGTAATCACTTTCTACTTTTAAAACTGTGGGGAGTCCCGCAACAGATGATAGCTTTAATTCCTGAACTCTGATGAAAGCTCAACTGCTGAATCATGTTCCACGGGCTGCGTTTTCAGCCAACTGGTCCAGCCTAGTTTTGCCTTGCCCAGCCGCAACTCAGGAATTTCAGCCGCGCGTAGCTTCAGGCGAAGGCGGAACTCAAATTCCTGCCCTGCATAGAACCGGACCAGTTCACACAGCGGAATATAGGCGCTGCCCTCAGGTAGAAAATCCAGATACTGCTCCAATAAAAGCGGCCCCACCACAATCGCAAAACGGCCCTGCTGGTCCCATATACGCGTGCCCAGCACAACGCTTTGCCCCAGCACCTGATTTTTTCCCAGTGGGCCCAGGCTTGTCCATTGATCAGGTTCAATGTTGCGCCATACGCCAGAGAATTGTTCTACCTCTACTGATGTTTGGAAATGATCAGCCAAAATGTGCTTCAGCCCGACTACGGACCGCG
>DASRCD010000313.1:0-2598 GCA_035653315.1 Candidatus Angelobacter sp. | reverse complement strand
AAACGGGGTGGGCGGCGGGAGCATGGCCGGAACCATCAGGGCCAGAAACTCCTGCTTTTCAAAGCGGTCACGGATGCGCTGAAGCCTGGCTTCATCAATGCGTTTGAGCAGCAGCAGCTCACCGCCGGCACGGCCAAGGGCGAAGGGAACTATGCTTCCAATGGCCGAGCCAAAAGCACCCGCCAGGCAATAGAGCCATGCTTTATGCGGGTTGGCATAGACATAGCCCGCGATAAGCGGGTCCATGGGCACGCCAAAGGCTGAGGCATCCAGGATGGAAATAATAAATACGCCCCATGCTCCCAGGGTTTTAAGGGCGGCGAGCCAGGCAGTATATTTCAGGAAAAATTTGGGCGCAGACAAGAATTCATTGTAAAGCGAGCTGTGCTACTCCGAAAGCGGCCAAGCCAGATAGAATAGACGGAGAGCTGTTTATCAGGCCAGGCGGCCGGGCTGGAATCGACTTTGAGGATGGCGTGCCTTTTCATGGGCTTTTATAAATGCAGAAACTCGCAACCATTTTTCTAACAGCCCTTTACACAATATTTTTCCAGCAATTACACTAGCAGGTTTGGCATATACGCAGGAGAGCTTATGGCCGGTGTTGAGGACAAGGTAAAACAGATCATTGTGGACCAGCTTGGCGTGGAAACAAGCGAAGTGACTTCTGCCTCTTCGTTTGTGGATGATCTGGGAGCGGACTCACTGGACCGCGTGGAACTCATCATGGCACTGGAAGAAACTTTCGGTATTGAAATTCCGGACGATGATGCGGAAAAGATTGTGACCGTCCAGGATGCGGTGGATTACGTTCAGAAAAACGCAAAATCAGTAAAGCAATAAAAAGGCCCGAAACGGAATTCAGCACAAATCAAGAAGGAGAGACACAAGCCTATGGCAGCAGCCGTTGAAGATAAAGTGAAACAAATTATTGTTGAGCAGCTTGGAGTGGATGAAGGCGAGGTTACACCCAGTGCCTCCTTTGTGGATGATCTTGGCGCTGATTCCCTGGACACCGTGGAACTGGTAATGGCTTTTGAAGAGGCCTTTGATATTGAGATTCCTGACGAGGACGCGGAGAAGATCCGCACGGTGAAAGACGCCGTGGATTACATTGAGAAGCACGCGAAAGGCGGCAAGTGATTGGCCAGACGGGTTGTTGTAACCGGCCTTGGACTGATTTGCGGCATCGGCAATACCAGTGTTGAAGTCTGGCAAAACATAGTTGCCGGCAAAAGCGGTGTGGCCAAAATCGCCAGCTTTGACACTACCCAATTTGCCTGCCAGATTGCCGCCGAGGTCAAAGGCTTTGATCCTCTGAATTTCATTGAGAAAAAAGAGGTCAAGAAAATGGGGCGCTTCATCCATTTTGCCCTGGCGGCATCGGATGAAGCCATGAAGATGTCTGGCCTGCAGATCACGCCGGAAAATGACACGCGTGTTGGCGTGCATATTGGTTCCGGCGTAGGCGGGTTTGACATTATTGAGCGCGAGCATGAGCAGTTGATGAAAGGCGGCCCGCGCAAGATTTCTCCTTTCTTTATTCCTGCCGCCATTGTGAATCTTGCCGCCGGGCATGTAAGCATCCGCTATGGCGCCAAGGGACCCAATGAAGCCACGGCCACGGCCTGCACCACCAGCGCTCACGCCATTGGCGACGCATACAAGATCATTCAGCGTTGCGATGCGGACGTGATGATTGCCGGCGGGTCAGAAGCGGCCATTACGCCCATGGGCGTGGGCGGCTTTGCCGCCATGCGCGCTCTTTCCACCCGCAATGATGATCCGGAAAAAGCCAGCCGTCCCTGGGATTCAGGGCGCGATGGTTTTGTGATTGGCGAAGGCGCGGGGATTGTGATACTGGAAGAACTGGAGCACGCAAAGCAGCGCGGCGCGACCATTCTCTCAGAAATCATTGGCTACGGCATGAGCGCGGATGCTTACCACATTACGCAGCCTGCTGAAGAAGGCGAGGGTGGCTGGCGCGTGATGACCAACGCCATCCGCGATGCCAAGCTTACTCCGGCAGATATTGATTATGTGAACGCGCACGGCACATCCACACCGATTGGTGACGTGCTGGAAACCAAGGCCATCAAGCGGACCTTTGGCGCGGACACAAAAATAGCCGTGAGCTCCACCAAGTCCATGACCGGGCACTTGCTGGGTGGCGCTGGTGGATTGGAAGCAGGCATCACGATCCTTGCATTGCGTGATCAGATTCTGCCGCCAACCATCAATCTGGAACAGCCAGATCCGGAGTGCGATTTGGACTATGTGCCGAATGTGGCGCGTAAAGCTCCAATCAACGTGGCGCTCTCCAATTCCTTTGGGTTCGGTGGAACGAACGGGTCACTGATTTTTAGAAGGTGGACAGAGTAAGAGAGATTGCCATAATCGCCGGAATTGCCAAACATTGCCAAAATTGAAAATCGCAAGCCCGAACCTTCAATTTGGGCGATGATTGGCAGTTCCGGCATTGCCGCGGATTTACTAATTTGTCTTCTGTTTGCGGTCCTGAGCGTTTCTGCAAACGCCGCTCCAGCCAAGCCATGGCGCGTCCAGTTTGAACCGGCGCAAATCGTGAACGGCTCGCCT
>DASRCD010000312.1:0-8041 GCA_035653315.1 Candidatus Angelobacter sp. | reverse complement strand
CTTTTGGATTAGAAAAAACCACCACATGTACCTTGTGGCAAACTCTTTGCTCGTGTCCCGGTACATGCGAAGTGTAGGCACAATATCCATGAAGCAAACCTTTCGGACAGCCGTCGGATGATCGAGGCACATACGGTGGGCTGTACGGGCTCCCCGGTCATGAGCGGCCACATAAAACTTTTGGTAACCAAGGTGGCGCATCACGTCGATCTGGTCCTGCGCCATTGCCCGGAAGGAATAATTCGCGTGGCGTTCGCCGCCTTCCGGCTTCCCGGAATCTCCGTACCCGCGCAAGTCTGTCAAGACAACGGTGTATTTCTCTGAAAGCCGTTCCGCAATCTTGTGCCAAATGAAGTGAGTTTGAGGATAACCGTGCAGCAGGAGCAGCGGAGGACCTGATCCCTTCTTTAGGGTATGAATTTTCGTCCCTGTGGTTTGAATCATCTCCCTTGAGAAGTTCTCGAATGCCATTTCAAATCAACCTCCGCCGGAATACCGGCCTAAGAAATTAATCTCTTCCGATGTTTCGCTGAGATCCATCCAAGTGTTGATCTTAATAATTTCGAAATAACTAATTCTAAGAGTTGAATGTTGCGACATTCTCCTGTAGTAGATCAGATACCTAAGTTTACTGTAGTGTTACATTTCATCATCGCTTAACCTCTGTAGGAACCAGCAGCTCAGAGGCCGCATCTTCTCCTATAAGGTTCTAACGGCATGCAACCTGAACGGAGATTCAAGGACGAGCGTTGCTTTGATGCGCGGCAATCATGTTGCAAGCTTTGGTGGTAGATACCTTCGATGAGCACGTGGCAGGGAGCGTGAGCTTCACGGCATCATTCTGAGTGCTAACTGCTGCTTTCTTTCTCAGAGTCGAATATGAGATGGAATGCACATCTTAACAAGATGAACGATGCAACATTCAGCTGGTCGTGTCACTGAGACCGGGTGAACCTCTTTGGAACAGAGGTCATCCCGGTTTTTGCGACATCTGGAGGATTGAAATGAATGCGTGCCGGAAGCAGTGCTGGTTACACTGTTTTCTTCAACTCTTCATAGGCCATTTCGCCAGCACGAGCCCCAATCTCGCGGGCCTTGTCTCGGGCATTCGTATCGATCTTTTCGGCAATACGAGCGCGCGTCTCTTCTCCTGACGCGGGAGCAAATAACATTCCCACCACATAGCCCACCGTTAAACCTAATAGAAATCGCATATTTTACCTCCTTAACAGACACATAACTAGGATGCGCCGAGCTTAAGTCACGAAGCGTACGAACGGAGCAATAGCCTGAACGTGTGCAGCGGCGCTCCCAATTTACTGATCCACTCTTACCGTCATAACCTGACCGGCTAAGCGGCACTGGGATAGGCAATTGTGCTGAGCAATGCATTTTCCGCCTGCCGGGAATCAAGCCGCGTGTGCTGAGCAACTACCGGGACATCGGATTCAATTACGCTTGAGAAATCCGTTCCACGCGGTATTTTCTCCGGCTCTTCCAGATCATTGAAACGAACGTGACGAGTGCGCCGGGCCGGTACCACTACCTTATACCCGCTGACCGGCTCACGATCTTTATAGAAGATGGTGATCTCCACATGGGCATCCTGGTCAGAGGCATTCAGCAGGCAAACTGTTTCATGGCTGGTCATCTGAGGCGCAGGGCCGTGACTTTCCGGCGGAATATATCCTTCAGCAATGACCCATTGCTTTGCACCAATTGGCTTCTTCATTTACTTCTCCTTCTCTATGTAGAAATCAAGCTATTTTTCTCCACCGATTTTTCGTGTCATCAAATCTTGAACTCTCGCCAGAATCCTCATGCTTGAAAAGTTTCCACAATCCGGCGGCCACTCCAACGGCCGCTGCTGCCACCAGCCAGCCAACATGGGTTTCCAGCCAGAGCTCGCTGCTGAATGTTTTTGCACGGGCATCAAAAGTTCCATGCGCGCCATGATCGCCGGGCACAGGCTCCCAGAGATTATTGGGCCTGTTCGGGTCTTCAAGGCCATCATGCTGCTGCGATTCGTATCCGGTGCGCGCCAGATAATGATCACCATAGGATGGAACAAGCTTGTTGCCGAAAATGGCCTTCACAGATGACCAAGCAGGGTAATATTCGCGCCGCTCAGGATGATGGGCGGCATAATAGATGGCCCGCGCGGCAACTTCCGGTTGATAGATAGGCGGAACTGGCTGCGCCTTATGGGGCAGACGACTCTTTACCCAGCCGAATTGCGGAGTATTAAAGGCCGGCATCTGCACCATGGTAGTGTGAACGTTGCTGTGATCGTGCAGAAGCTCAGTACGCAGCGCGGCAAAAAAGCCCAATATCGCATGCTTGGAAGCGCAGTATGCGGATTGCAGAGGAATGCTGCGATACGCCAGCGCCGAGCCTACATGCACAATGGTTCCGCGGTCCCGCGGAAGCATACGCTTTAATGCTGCCAGCGAGCCGTAAACGTATCCGAGATATGTCACCTCGGTTACACGCTTGAACTCCTCCGCCGTCATTTCTTTAATGGGAGAAAACACAGACGCCATTGCATTGTTTACCCAAATATCAATGGGACCAAGTTTTTCCTCTACCTCAGCAGCGGCAGCTTCCATCTTCTCGGCATCAGCCACGTCAAGAGGAAGGACTAATGCTTTTCCACCGGCAGCTTCAACTTCGCGCTTTGCTGCCTCAAGACCGTCAATTCCTCTGGCAATCAGGCCAATGTGCGCGCCATGTTTGGCAAACTCTCTTACGGTGGCCCGGCCAATTCCGGCCGAAGCACCCGTTATGACAACAACTTCGTGCTTTGACACTTTTCCCTCCTGAATTTGTATCCGTTCTATCGGTGATCCTTTTTGCCTGCGCCATGTCTCTCCGCTTTATTGGCCATCCTGAATCTCATCCATTCAGGCCATGAAAGCGCGCACTGTTGCACTTTTGGACTTCCGGCTTGATCCCGCGACTTTCCATAAGGCCAAACCGACAGTGGCGATGCCACCCACGGTCAGCAACGCGCGCAATCGGGCATTCCGCCTGGTTTTCTTCAGGTTCTGCACCATGGCGCTTTCCGGTTTTGCTCCATTGGATTGGCTGTGACCATTCTTCAATCTCATTTGGATGACTTCCGCTAGATGCAAGGCGTGGCGATCTGTTTGCTGCATGATCTGCTCGCGGCAACTGAACCCATCAGCCATTACAATGGTGGAAGCGTCTGACTTCCGCACCGCCGGCAGCAACACGCGTTCACCTATTTCGACTGAGACGCCGTATTTATCGCTTTCAAATCCAAAGGAGCCGGCCATGCCGCAACATCCTGAGGCAAGCAGTTCATAATCCAGCCCCATTTTGTCCAGCAGTTCTTTCTCTGCGTCAAACCTGAGCACAGACTTGTGATGGCAATGCCCTTGTACGATGGCTTTCTGGTGAATTTCCGGAAGCACAACTTTGTTGTTTTCCAGGAACTCGCTCAATAAAAATGTTTGTGACCTGAGTTTCTCTGCGAGCGGATCGTCAGGGAATAATCCGTGCAGTTCATCGCGGAAGACTGAAGCACAACTTGGCTCCAGCACCACAATGGGCACTCCCGCTTTGATCTGAGGCTCGAGTGTTTTCATGATCCGGCGCAGATAGACCTTGG
This sequence comes from Candidatus Angelobacter sp., assembly GCA_035653315.1. Lineage (GTDB taxonomy): Bacteria > Acidobacteriota > Terriglobia > Terriglobales > Acidobacteriaceae > Angelobacter. Next base: position 4,407 of record DASRCD010000312.1, on the reverse strand, counting down.
CCTCATCCAGCATGCCGTAGTCATAAAGCGGACGGCCGCAACATAGATGCTGTTGGGGGACTTCCACGCTAAATCCGGCATTCTCAAGCACGTCAGTCGCGGCCTGTGCCGTTTCAGGAAAGAAGTAGTTGTTGAATGTGTCAGGCCACAAGATCGCTTTGCCTTTGTCTCCCAACGGATGCCAGCCCTTACGATTTTTGAACCAGTTGCGGAATGTCTGCGGAGCAAACTCCGGAATCTTACGTTTGAGCGGCATGCCCGCAATCATCTTGGCCAGATGGCTCAAACCAGGCGTCTGCGTGACAAGGTTTACAAGTCCGGGCCAGATGGAAGCAATCCGCGCCCACTGATCAATCAACCCAAAAGCATAGGCATGGCGTGGACGCAGCCTTCCTTCCCAGTAGTGGGAAAGAAATTCTGCTTTATACGTCGCCATGTCAACGTTGACCGGACAATCCCCCTTGCATCCTTTGCAGGAGAGACACAGGTCAAGCGCTTCTTTTACATTGTCATCGCGCCAGCCATGCTGAATGACATTGCCGTTCAACATTTCCCATAAATGGTGGGCGCGTCCGCGCGTGGTATGCCGCTCCTCATGCGTCACCATGAAGCTGGGACACATGGTGTCATCCGCGGGCTTGTCGGCATTTTTTCTGCGGCATTTGCCAATGCCAACGCAGCGCAAAGCCGCATGAGCAAAGCTGCCGTTATCATCAGGAAATTTGAAGTGGGTTTCAGGATCCCATGGATGATAGTCCGCTCCAAGCCGCAAATTTTCATCCATGCGGTAAGGATCCACGACCTTTCCAGGATTCATTTTCCAGTCCGGGTCCCAGATAGATTTAAATTCACGAAAAGCCTGGATCAGTTCATTTCCGAACATCTTGTAAAGAAATTCAGCGCGGGCCTGCCCATCTCCATGCTCGCCGCTGAGACTGCCGTCATACTTCACGCAAAGGTCGGTGGCTTCCTCCATGAAAGAGCGCCACTTTTTAATTCCCGGCTCAGAGGTCACATCAAAATCAACACGGCAGTGGACGCATCCCTGGCCAAAGTGTCCATACAGAGAAGGGTTGTATTCATATTTGTCGTAAAGCGCCCGCAGTTCCCTTAAGTAGCCGCCTAGTTTTTCCGGGGCCACCGCAGAATCTTCCCAGCCCGGCCATGTATCAGGCGCGCCGGGGACAAACGCCGTCGCGCCCAGTCCAGACTCGCGTACATCCCATAGATGTTGCGTATCCTCTTTCTCGGTGTACAGCTTCATTTGCGGAGTGCCGGGTTTACTCTTGAGCTTGGCCATCACTTCCTGCGCAAGGGCAATTGCATCCTGCTTTTTAGCCGCACCAAACTCCGCGATCAGCCAGCCTTTGCCTTCCGGCAGCATCTTCAAATATTTAAGGTCCGGCCCATGCTTCTTTTTCATGTTCTCGTATAGCCGGTCATCCACTCCTTCCAGCGCCGTCGGCTCAAATGGGTCGATGTCCATAACATGGTCCGCAGCCTCGAAGACATCCCGATATCCCAGAACAAGCAGCACACGCTCTGCTTTGGCATCAATGAGCCGGCACTTGGCTTCAAGAATCGTTACCAGCGTGCCTTCACTGCCAACCAGAGAGCGCGCGATGTTGAAGCGGCCATCTTTGCCGGGAATTAGCTGGTCAAGGTTGTAGCCGGAAACGCGGCGAGGAATGGGTGTGTACCGGGTACGTATCAGCTCTGCATAACGATCGCGAAGCACCCGAACAGAGCGGTAGATTTCACCGGGGCGGCCTGATTGCCTGCCAAGCTGCTCGAGTTCGTTGTCATCCATCCAGCCCACGGTCATGCGCGTTCCGTCATAGAGCAGGATTTCAATCTCTTCAATGTTATTGTCCGTCTTGCCGGACATTTGGGCGTGAGCGCCGCAGGAATTGTTGCCGATCATGCCGCCGAAACAGCAGTGATTGTGAGTGGCTGGATCGGGTCCCCACACCAGCAGGTTATTGGAATCCTTCATTGCCCGGTCGCGCAGTTCATCGCAAACTGTACCCGGCAGCACCCGCGCCCACCGCTCAGCAATGTTTACCTGCAACACACCATGCATATACTTGGACCAATCCATCACAATGGCCGTATTGCAGCACTCGCCTGCCAAACTTGTTCCGCCGCCCCGGGAAAGCAACGGCGCGCCAAACTTGCGGCAGGCAGCCACAGTCTGCACCACATCTTCTTTCGATTTGGGAACCACCACTCCAATCGGCACCTGGCGGTAATTGGAGCCATCCACTGCATACATTGCCTTGCTGCCTGCATCGAAACGGACTTCACCTTCAAGATTCTTCCGCAGCTCTGCCTCTAATGCATGCGTATCAAGATTCTCAAGCGACTGTCGATTCCTGACAGCGGGTTTCACTTCAGCGGGGGTAATCAGCGGAATCTTGCTGGCAGACATTTCTCCTCCTCTTTGTATGAACAAATTCCTTATGCAGCAAATTTTTCAGCTTCAATTTGCTTCCATTCCAGGCCGAAGCCGGGGCGTGACAAGTCAGGGCGGAGCTCCCCGTCTTTCATTTGTGGCAAGCCATCAAAAAACATGCTCTCAATGCGCACATGATCGTGAAAATATTCAAGGTTCCTAAAAGGAAAAACAGCGCAGGCTGGATGCGTATGCAGCGCCGGCGCAGTATGGCCGGAGAGGGCTATATTGTGCGCCTGACAGAGCGCGGCCACCTGTAAAAATGCAGTCACGCCGCCGCAGCGAGTAATATCGGCCTGCAACACATCCACTACGCCTGCGGAAAGCATGCGGCGGAAATAAAAAGGATCGTAACCATACTCGCCCGCGGCAATCTCCATACCGGCAGGAGCGCGGTCGCGGATCAAACGCAGACCTTCCAGATCGTCTGACGATACGGGCTCTTCAAACCAGCGCACACCAAAACCGGCGAAAATCTCCGCCTGCGCCAGCGCCTGCTTGCGCGAGTACGCGCCATTCGCATCCACAAACAGCTCCACTTTCGGGCCGATTGCATCGCGCGCCACCTTTACCCGTTCCACGTCCTGCTCTGGATCACGGCCAATCTTCATTTTGACGGCGCGGATTTTCTGCTCTGCCCAGTGGGAAAATTGTTGTGCGAGCTGCTGATTGGAATACGAGGTAAATCCACCGCTGCCGTAGATTTCAGCCCCTTTTCTCACCTGCCCCAACAGAGTTACCAGGGGGAGATCAAGCAGCCGCGCCTTTAAGTCCCAGATTGCACAATCCACCGCAGAAATTGCCATGGAGCAGATGCCCGGCCGTCCCACATTGCGAATCTGCCGCCACATGGTTTCATAAGCTGCGGCAGGAGACATGGCGTCGGCGCCCTTCACCAGTTCAGATAATTTTTTATGGATCAAAGTGGCGGTAGCATCATCCGCGTATGTGTAGCCAAGCCCATATTTGCTCGCGGCACTAATTTTCACTAGCACCATGGTGGTCGATTTCCATTCAAGAGTGCCGTCAGATTCCGGGAAATCCGTAGGTACGGTATAGATGGATACTTCGATCTTCTCTATGGAAACCGCGTTTGAAGATCGCTTCATGCACGGCCTCGATGTATGGGCTTGCAAGTCTGAAGACGGTTCATGTCTTTTACAACGTTCTTCTATATTCGATGTCACTTGCGAACAGCGAGATAGCCGGGCTCGCAGCACACTGGGCTGCATCACTGCACAAATGCAACGATTGCATTTGTTGCATATGCAACATTACTTGCCGTACGCAGATACAGAACTGCTACGCAATGACCCACTGTGAGAAATGAAGATGACCTTGGCCGGGCGGAATCTGGTTGCGGAATTTATGAAGAAGATAGGAGCTTAGATTTACTGCTATGCTACATTTGAAAAGCGCGCCCACACGGCTGCCTGTGCAGCCTTTGTTAAAGCGCTAAGTTTGCGTTTTGTCTCCCGCATTTGCTCTTCGCCCATGGTTTTCTCTAACCGTTTCTGAGCTCTGATCCAATATGGCAAGGCAAGATCAAACTTCTTTTGGCCCAGATCTGTTAAAGCGTAGAGCCGTTGACGACGGTCTTTGCCTGGCTGTAACTGAATCCAGCCCATGCGACGCATTAACCCCAAGCGCCGGCTGATAGTTTCCGCCGCCACAAACATTCCTTCACTTAAACGGCACTGAGGCACAGGACCATGATCATGGAGAATTTGCAGGACAATAAATTGGGAGATTGAAACACCGGACGGAGCAAGCACTTCTTCAAATAACTGAGTTACTGCCCGTGCAGCTCTGCGAACACTTGCGCACGCGCATAAAAACTCAAAGAACTCTCCCTGCTCTGCCGTGCTGCTTAATGCGGTGTTCTCATGCGTGTTAAGCATTGCAATACCTTTTGGACATGAGCACATATCGCTTCACGATTATTTCTATCA
>DASRCD010000311.1:0-4911 GCA_035653315.1 Candidatus Angelobacter sp. | reverse complement strand
GATCGCTTCTACGCTTTCGGCAGCCAGCATAATGTCAGGGCAAAAATAGCGAACTGGATAGTAGCTGGCCCCGAGATCAGGAAACAATCGCTCCACTTTGTTCTGCAAAGCACAGCTCTCAAATTGCATGGTGGATTCATTTTCCGCAATTGAAATAATTTCGCCCCACTTTTGTTGAAACGCTTTTTCAATTTCTTCCAGAGATGAAGTACTCAGGAGTTTGGGCTCGGTGTATTGCCACCATTCCTGCAATATGACATCGCCAGATGTTGCAGCAGCAAGCTCTTGGTATGTTTGTTTGAACAGACGGTCAAACTCGAGTGCTGTTGATTGCATGAACCAGCGAAGGCTTTGTAACAAAAGTGAGAGAGCCGGCACAATTGGACGCAGGATATCGGGTGTAAATTTGATCTCTAAATCTCTCTGGCAATCCTCATAAAGAACGGTACGGCCTCCGTAAGTGACTCCAGGATTGCGAGTGCCGGGGGCCTTAGTAATTTCCTCAAAAGCGAGCTCCATTTCGCGCAGAGCATGGTTTAGCTCAACAGGATTGCCTGCAGCTTGGCCAACACGATCACGCGCGACTTCAACTTTATCGAGATAGCTGAACGCAATGTTGCGCAACTCAGGATTTCCTATTCTAAGCAACTGCCGGCGCAGGTCGATTTCGGCATTGACCTCAACAGGAACCAGGAATCGCCATACCAAAATCCCCTCTGCTGTTTTGGCATTTAGCACTTCTCTGATGTCCTGCTCAGTGCAGCCATGGAATCTGGAATCACTCCTTAGAACGCGCAATATGTCATCCGGGGTCGCGGTTCCGTCACACAAAAGCAGCACGGCCAGTTCCAACTTTGAGAGCGGAACCGGCGCCATTCCAGGGCGCTTTAAAATTTCCTTCTCAATGAATACTTCAGGAACAAGACGAGGCGGTATCCACCAATCCATTCCTTTGAGGAGAGAAAAGCTTGCCGCAATTTTGTCGATCGCCCAATTTTCAAAATAGGTTTGCCGCTTTTTGAGCAGAGAAGTGCCGTAATCTAATTGAAGCATTGGTCCATCTGGCACAATTCTTCCCCAGGCTACTGGTCCGAAAAAACCGATCGTGTCATTCTTGAGTGCAAATCGCTGCAAATAACCGGCTACCAGTTCCTCATGATTTCGCTGCCGCTGGTTTCGAGCCGACTCGTCTGAAGCCCGTGCCACAGATTGCACGGCATTCTCAAATGCCTGCCGATTTTGCCAGATTACCGCTTCCTGAAATTTTGGGTCGCGGGCAAATTCACGCAGTACTTCTGTTTGGCGAATTAAGCACTCACTAAAGGATTTCTGCCATTCGCTTTTTGCGCGCTCAAACTCGCGCTGGGATGCGCGAAGATCGTTTAGCACCTGGCTGACTTCAGGTGAAAAATCATGGGTAGCTGGCAGCTTGCCATCCGTCAGGCGACGGCGCGCATTCAATATGCTCTTAAATGCTTTTCCGTAACGATCTTCTCCTTTCAAGCTGAGTTGATCCATGGTTTCATTCAAAGCATGGATTGCGGCCTGAAAGAGCGATTGCACACGTTCATTGCGCGCAATCAGGGCATCTGCCTGCTGGGCGCAGTCTGTCTGTGCAAGACGGCTGGCGAGCTCTGCCGGAAAACCTGCTCCCCGTAAAACAAACCAGCGCCATATACCCCACTCAGAAGGAACCAGGGTTTCCAGATGATGCGGCAAGGCTACACTCGAAAAAGTCATCTTCTCGACCCCACACTGCGAACGTCATCACACAAATTTAACGATGGAGTACTAACCCGCCTGCAGCACTGGAACAAATTCCCTGCCCTATACTGTTGCGCATGGGCAGAATGAATCAGATCCGCATTGAAAGTGAAACTCAACAAAACCTCTCCGCTCCCTCACGTTCAGGGGTTTTTATATTTTGGGCTTTCATTGCGACTCTGACGATCCTCTCAATCAAAGCATTGAATCCGCCTCCACCGCTGGCGGTGAATGCCGCTGAAGACCAATTTTCCGCTGAACGGGCGTTTGCTCACGTACATAAAATGGCCCACATGCCCCACCCAATGGGCTCAGCGGCCAACGCAAATGTTCGTAATTACTTAATCGGACAACTTTCTCAGCTTGGCTTAGCGCCCCAGGTTTTTTCATCCATTGGCATAGACCCCACCGCGCGCTTGATCATAGCGGGAAAAACCAACGACATTTTGGGGCGGTTTTCCGGCTCTGCTTCCGGGCCGGCGATTCTATTAATGGCGCATTACGACTCAGTTTACAGTGCCCCGGGCGCAGGAGATGACGCATCGGGTGTTGCTTCCGTTCTTGAGATAGTGCGGGCCCTTAAGCATGGCCAGCCGCTTCAGCATGACATTATCGTTCTTTTCACCGATGGCGAAGAGGCAGGGCTTCTGGGAGCAGAAGCATTCGCACATTCGCATCCGTGGATGAAAGATGTCGGGCTTATTCTGAATTTTGAGGCCCGCGGAAATCGAGGACCTTCACTACTTTTTGAAACCGGCCCGAACAATCGGCCATTTATTGAGGCCGTCGCCGGTAAAACATCGCACCCGATCGGCTCATCCTTGTTTTATGAATTATACAAACTTTTACCCAATGATACTGACTTCACGGTCTTTCGACCTGCGGGAGTTCCGGGACTCAATTTTGCGTTTGGTGAAGGATTAAGCGCTTATCATTCTCCTTTGGATACTCCTGAGCATTTGAGCCTGGCTTCAATCCAGCACCACGGCTCCTATGGCGTGGCTCTTTCCCGTTATTTTGGGCAGCTTGATCTGGCTGCGCTACAGAACACGCACGGTGACAATGTGTTCTTCAACTGGTTTGGCGGGAGGATGATGACCTATAGCCAGCGCGGGGTGCTTCCTGGACAGGTATTCATCACGTTGCTCCTCGTCATGGCGCTTATATTGAACGGCCGACAGCCAGAGTTTACCTGGAAAAGATTTCTTCTTGCTGTAGCAGCTTGTTTAAGCTTGCTTGTTCTGGTAATTGGCTCCGCCGCCGCTGCGTGGTGGATGGTTATGAAAATTCTTGGCGATCGCAGAGTTATCAGCGACTCCGCCGCAAACCTTTTTCTGCTGAGTGGGCTCATGCTTTTGGGTGCAAGCATCGGCACACTAGTACTGGCTGCATTTCACAAACATCTCCGCAATCAGGAACTCTCTCTTGCGGCTTTGTTGCTTTGGTTTTTCCTAAGTTGGGCGGCTGCAATTCTTATTCCTTCAGGCAGTTATCTTTTCTTCTGGCCTTTGCTTTTGGGGCTTCTGGGAAATATTTCTGTAATAACCAAAAAAGGAATGATAAAGCCATGGCTGCAAAACGTTCCTGCCATTGGTGCAGTAGTTCTTCTTTTTGCACCAGTCATTTTTCTTTTGTATATCTTTTTAACATTGCAGTACGTGTGCGTGGCTGCATCGGCCCTTCTATTAGGTTTGTTTCTTCTGGTTTCCATGCCGGCCATGGAATCTTCAATTACATCAGCACGCACATGGGCATTAGGGCTTTTGGCAATTCCAGCAGCCGCGTGCCTGATCACTGGAATCACATTGTCGGGTTACAGTACCACAAATCCACGACCGGATAGCATTATTTACAGTCTCAATGCGGATGATTCCACGGCGCTTTGGATCAGCTACGACGAAAAAGCTGATGATTGGACACAACAATTCCTTGGCCCGAACAAGCAGAAGCCTCAGCCTGTACAGAATTATCTGGCTGGGCTTCCCCGATCATTCCTCTCCGCCAAAGCGCCAGCGGTTCAACTGCTACCGCCCACTATCGAAAACGTGGAACACAAACAGGTGGGCAGTCAGCACACGTTGAAGCTGCGTCTCAGGTCGCAACGCGGAGCCGATGCTCTGTATCTGCGATTTCCCAATGATGTTCAGCCAGTATCCGCAAAGCTGGCCGGAAGAGAGGTGCCGGTGCATAAGGGCAGCCGCTTTGGTTTAACAGCACTAGCCATGGGAGAAGAGGGCGTGGAGCTTGAGTTGGTTGTGACCACACCTTCCCAACTTTCATTCTGGGTAATGGACCGTTCTTACGGACTACCTACAGATACAAAGCCACGCCCACCGGATTCCATAGAGATGGACGGCAGCAATATGACATATGTTTGCCGTAAATATACTTTGTGAGCAGCTATTCGTGACGTAACGCCACAATGGGATTCACTCGAGCAGCGCGAGCTGCAGGAATAAAAGCCGCAAGCACAGCTACCACAGCAAACAACGCAATTGCGCTTCCAATAGTAAGGGGATCAAGCGCGCTCAGACCGTAAAGGCGTCCGGCAATCACATGGGTGATCGCTATGGTGAACACAATCCCGAGCACGACGCCGAAGGCCAGCATGGAGCCGGTTTCTTGCAGCACCATGCCTATCACTCGTCCTGGCGATGCGCCTAGTGCCATTCGCACCCCGATTTCATTGGTCCGCCGCGCGATGCCATAGGAAAGAATTCCATAGAGTCCTCCCGCTGCCAGAATCAATCCGACTGTGCCAAAGACGCCACAAAGCTGCGCAATCATTCGCGGCTGAGATATGCTGCTCTCCAGCGAATCTTCAAGCGTTATTTCTTTTGAAGGATATAAGTTCGCATTGACGCTTACGATGACCTTGCGGGCAGCAGCCAGCATCTCTTTTGGATCACCCGCAGTGCGAATTTCAAACGTTGCCCATTCATTGGGCCCATCCATTCCCTGGTCTCCGGGAAAATAAAAACGAGGCGGGACCTTGCCACGCAAAGCATGATCGCGCGCATTCCGCGCGACACCCACCACTTCCATTCTGTTTGTTTGGCTGCCGGATCCTTCTGTTATGTGTCTGCCGATTGGATCACGACCGGCAAAGAATTGATTGGCGAATGACTCATTAATCACAGCCACATG
>DASRCD010000310.1:0-2538 GCA_035653315.1 Candidatus Angelobacter sp. | reverse complement strand
ACTAAAGTTTCAATGATCGAATCCGTCAGCGTTCCCGGCGCGCTTTCCACTGTAATCTCAGCGTCTGCCAGGACATTAAACTTCTGCCGCACTGCCGCAAACAGCTTCTTTAGTTCTTCCGCCGGAAGCAGGCTAGGTGTTCCGCCGCCTAGATAAATGGTATCCACGGATTCAGGAATTTCAGCGCCTACACTCGCGGCGTACCTGCAAATCGACTGCATATCTTCAATCAGCCGCTCCACATACCGCCCCATCTGCCCGGCAGAAAATACCCCAGAAGCAAAGTTGCAGTAAGTGCACTTTGACCGGCAAAACGGGACCGAGATGTAGATGCCAGAATTCAGATGGGCTTGCTCCTTTTATTAATGTCAATGCAACAACGTGGCTATACCGACAATTACATAATGGGCCGCTCCCATGAAAACAGCACCACCCATCAGACCATTCGCTGTGGAAGGCCGACCGTTGCTCTTGCGCTCTTTATAGAGTGGCATGATATAGAGAAACTGGCTCACCGGCGGTACAAAGGCAAGGCAGAATAGAAGGAGGCCTAAACTCTTACTTCCGTCGGCTACAACAAAAATGAAGCTCGTTTGCAGCACATAAAGGCCGAACGCTAATAGAGCCCCGAGGCCGATGTTGCCATCATTTTCAGTTTGTTGTTCAAGGTGTTCAAACATTTGTGCTTGCCTAAGCTATTGCGTAATTGATGGAGTTCATTGAACCGTTCGGGGCAGCCTTATCTAAGGCAGATGGATTATTAACTCATTCCTAAAGCGAACGCCTTCATCACTGAAATGCTGAAGGGTCAATTTTGACGCTGGCATGACAATGAATAATGTTTCATCAGACCGCTTGGGCCTACCTGTAGGAAGGCAAAAGGCAGAACATAAACATAACGTCTGGCCATGGAAAACGCCTAACCCTAAGTGCTTGAAAATACATCTTAACACTGTAGATTGAAAATCAATTATAGAATCCTTCTATGCTCAAACGCGCTGTGATAACAGGCATGGGCGCCGTCAGCCCGAACGGTATTGGAAAAACTGCTTTCTGCCGTGCCATCCTGGATGGCAAGAGCGGCGTAAAAACCATTACCCGTTTTGATACCTCTGACCTTCCCGTAAAAATTGCCGGCGAGATACAGGATTTTAATGAGCTTGACTGGATTGAAGCGCGCGAGCGCAAGCATGTATCGCGCTGCGTGCCGCTGGCCGTGGCCGCGTCCACTGAGGCGTTGAAGGATTCCGGCCTTGATCCGCAAAAAATGTCGCTTGATGACAAGCAGGAAATTGGCGTGGTGCTGGGCACGGGGGGCGGCGCGGGCGATTTTTCAGACGCGCAATACCAAATGTATTACGCGGGCAAGGTCAAGCAGATCAGCATCTTCAGCATTCCCAGCGGCACCATGGGCACCATGTCCAGTGAGGTAAGCATGCGGTTTGGCTTCCGCGGCATGAGCCATGTGGTGACCAGCGGATGCACCTCATCCACTGACGCCATGGCCTACGCCACGCGGCAAATCCAGCTGGGCACCCTGCCCATGATGCTGGTGGGCGGCGTGGATTCACCGCTGGCCTGGGGCATTATGAAAGGCTTTACGTTCATGAAAATCATGACGGAATCCTGGAACGCCGAGCCTGAGCGCGGCTCGCGGCCTTTCAATCTTGATCGCGATGGCTTTGTGCTGGCGGAAGGTTCATGGATGTTTGTGCTGGAAGAATATGAACATGCCAAAGCGCGGGGCGCCCATATCTATGCTGAGATCGCGGGCTACGGCTCAACCTGTGAGGCGTACCATCGCGTGCGCTTGCAGGAGTGTGGTGAAGAACCGGCGCGGGCAATCCAATTGGCCATGAAAGAGGCGCGCATCTCGCCGGAAAATGTTCATTACGTGAATCTGCATGGCACATCCACCGAATTAAACGATCGCATTGAGACCCGCGCACTCAAGCTGGCGCTGGGCGACCATGCTTACAAAGTTCCCATGTCCGCGCTTAAGTCCCAAATAGGCCATCCGCAGGGCGCATGCGGCGCGGCAGGCGTGGCGGCTACTCTGATTGCGATGGAACACGGCCAGATTCCACCCACGATCAATCTGGAAAAACCTGACCCGGATTGCGACCTTGACTATGTGCCTGATGCTGGCCGCGCGGTAAAGATTGAACATGCTGTGTGCAATTGCATTGCGTTTGGCTCAAAGAATTCAGCGCTGGTGCTACGCAGGCTGGACTAGGGCTTTGTACGCCTTTTCAGGCTTTTCCCTAGTGGCCCCGCCCAGTACGCAATGCTAAACTTTGATTCAACTCCAGCAGTTGAAAATGAATTCTAATCCCACCATTCCGTCACGCATCCGGATCTTCCTGATTTCCCTGGCAGCCTCTTTTCTGGTGCTGGTGGTTGCCCTGGCGATTCAATGGCTTGTCTATGATGACTGGCAGCATCAAACGGGCCCGCTGCGGATTGTGGGTACTGCCATTGCCTCCGCGCTCACCATGGTTTTTATGCTGCGCTGGCAATATTCATTGCGCAAACAGC